>NZ_JALHPM010000059.1:0-33401 GCF_022842525.1 Luteitalea sp. | reverse complement strand
CATGCTCGTGCACGAGGCGTACGGCGCGCTCGCGGAACTCGACGGGATACTTGCTCGGTCGGGCCATGGGCTCCATCCTCTCTCTGAAAGAGCCCTCCGACAAACCCGGTCCGATTCAGGGTGTCGCCCCAGATGAGCGATTCGCCCCACACGAGCGTGTTCCCCCACACGATGTTCGACTGCCACGCCGGCACGTTGGTATAGATGGCGTCGCCGTAGAGCGCTGACTGACCCCAGATGATGCGGCGGCTCCACGGCAACGTGACCCCGCCGAGCGTGCTCGATTCGATCACGGGCATCGTCAGCCACCACGTCCCGAGGGCTCGTGACGGGTCGAGGCTCCTCGCGAGCGACAGCGCGCCCGCGCCGTTCAGGCCACCGGCGCCCTGCGTGAGCAGATCGAGTTCACGGCTCTTGTCCAGATCGTTGACCGCCACCGCGCTGAACTGCAGCATCGCCTTGAGCGCATTCGGCGGCAGATCCCGGCCGGCAGCCGGAAACGCGACGCGGTTGGCCTCAAGCAGCAGTGCCACGAGACCGGTGGTGGTGGCGGCCGCCATGCTCGTGCCGTACAGCTTCACAGCCTCGCCCGATATCGAGACGGTGCTCGTCCTCGCCAGAGTCGACCCTTCAGCGCTCGTCGAGTACAGGCCGTGTCCCGGGGCGAGCACGTCGGGCTTGGCGAAGCCGTCGTACCACGTGGGGCCACGCGAACTGAACGGCGACGCCGTGTCATCGCTACGGTCGGCGGTGCCGTGCACGTCAAGGCTGCCTGCGGTGATTGCGGAGGGCGCGTTACCTGGCGACGTGATGCCGGCGTAGCCCGATTCTCCGGTCGACGGGTTCTGTCCGTAGTTGCCGGCCGACGCCACAACGACGAGGCCGGCGGCCACGGCGTTCTCGACCGCCTGCACGAGCGGGTCGGTTCCCGCAGGCTCCAGAATCGGATGTCCGAGCGACAGATTGATGACGTGGATGTTCAGCGCGCGCTTGTTCGTCGTCAGGAACTCGATGGCCTTGATGAGGTTGCTCGTCGTGCCGGCGCCCGTTGCGTCGAGCACTTTGATCCCCACGAAATGCACCTTAGGCGCGATGCCCCCAAACGTCAGCGACGAGGCGCCGATGAGACCGGCCACGTGGGTGCCATGTCCGTAGTCGTCGATCGGCGTCGACGCCTTTCCGCTGCGGCCTGCCCGGGTCGTGAAGTCGTAGAACGCCGAGATGCGGCCCTCGAACTGTGCGGCGGTGCCGTCGATGCCGGAGTCCACGACCGCCACCCCGACGCCGGCGCCGGTCCGTCCGCTGAACTGGATACCGAGCGATCCCATGAGCGCATACCACTGCGCCGTCGACGCACTGTAGTCGGCGAAGAACGCCTGGGCCGCCGTCGACGTCGTCGAGTTCGTCGTGGCGCTCTTGGCCGTTTTGGTGGTTCCGGCGCCTGCGGCGCGCACGACCGTGTCCGCAGACACGCCGGCCACTGCATCGAGACCGGCGACGAAATCGATATCGTCTGGCGACAACTCGGCCACCAGCGACCGGTCGTCGGTGACCTTCACATGGCGGGCCTTGAGGGCCGCGCGAACCTCATGCTCGCGGCCGGGCAGCGCACGCAGAATCACCCCAACCGCACGCGATTCCTGTCGAGCCGCGTTCACGGCGCGATCCAGCTTGCCGTGCGAGACTGAGGGCTGCGCGAATCCGGTCGCGCCCGCCAGCAGTACGGCGACGCAGGCCAGGGCCCAGGCTCGCCAGGTCACATGCGGTCGAATCGAGGCAGTCACGATTGATCGTCCGTCATTAGAGTTCACCGGCGCGTAGCGTGATGCGTCGCACCCATTAGCCGAGCGCTGCAAACGCGCTGCCACCACGGCGGATGGACCGTAGAAAGAGCGCAAACCGTTGGCCGCGTGCGGCTTGCCTCGTTGCCCGCCGCCCAGAAGCAATTGATAGACTTGGCTCACGGACGGCGATCCACTCGAAAGTTCGGTGACCACTCCATCAAGCACGCGCCGCAATTGTGCCCTGCGCGTCTTCCGCGACGCGGGCTCGCCGCGAGCCGAAACTCCGGCGGATTCGCTTTCGGCTCAGCTCCAGTATCTCGGCTGCCGCCGTAAGAGAGTGCTGGCCAGCGGCGGTACGGCGGCGGAGATGGGCGGGTAGGCACGGCCCTGCAGCTCGCACCGCTGCACCACCATCTTCTGCCGCACGCAGCCGAGGCCGACGCGACGCGAAGGAGCAACGGCGGTCACCGGCGCGCACGTGCTGCCGGACGACCAGTGTGTGCCGATGTAGTAGAGCCGCGGCGTCGTCGACGCCGTGACGGCGATCAACGACGTGCCCGTGTCGCTCTCCACGCCTGCCACGCAGGCGAACGCGCCACCGGTCGCCGCTCCGGCATGAATCTGCGCGGGACAGCGCTGGCATTCCGTCGCGCGGTGGCCCGCACGACTGCTCGTGTGTAAGCAGCAACCACCGTGCTTGCACCGCGCAATGGCGGATTGTTGCACGACCGGTATCGACGCTGAGCGGAACTGTCGTGCATCTGTCGTTCGGTGGTGCCACAGATGGTGTGTGCCACTTCGGGACTCTGCGTTGATCTGAGACACGCGTCGAGGGTGGCCACGCACCAAGCCCGGAATCGCGCCGAATTCCCGCCCTCCTGACGCGCCACCTAGCCGGGCACGGCCCGCCAACCTGATCCGGAACGGCACACGCCTCAAGTTTCTCGCTGGATTGCCGACGCTGAGTTCCTGGCCTCCTAAGTCGTGTGTGATGAGTGTGTTGCAACGCGTCGCCCGCAACCGGCAGCGACTTTGCAGACTCGGTGGGCATGGCCCAATCTTCTATCCCTGCTCCCTCCGACAACGTCCGGCCGCATCGCTGGTCGCTCGGGAGCCTCTCGGCCCTGCTTGTTGTGACCCTCGTGGCTGGAGCCGGTGACGGCTTGGGCGCAAAGGCCAAACGAGCGACGCCCCGCCGGATCGATGCGCACCTGGCGGCCACGCTTGCGGGCGCAGGCGACGGTGCGACCGAACGCGTCATCGTTTCGGTGAAACCAGGTACCAAGTGGCGGCTGGCCAGCACACTCAAGGCGCGCGGCGCGACGCTGGGACACGACTTCGGTGTGATCGACAGCTTCACTGCCGACGTGCCTGCGGCGCTGCTTCGCGAACTGGAGGCGTCGGAGGACGTCGTCGCCATCTCCACCGACGCGCCGGTGACACCGATGAGTGTGACCGGCTTGTCTGGCGCCCCGCAGAACTCGACGTACACGCTCCGTCGCACCCTGGGCCTCGACTCGTCGGTCGATGTCGGAGCCTCCACGTCCGCGACCGTCGCGAAAGGTGCCTCGCTGACTTGGGCGCACACCGTGGCGGCGGGCAACAGCCGGCTGCTGCTCGTCGAGGTGTCGTCGTACGAGAAAGCCAAGCCAAACGCCACGTCAGTGACCTACGCCGGTATCGCCCTGACGCGCGTCGGCACGGTGACGAATGATGCGACGGTAAGTGTCTGGCGGCTCGTCGCCCCGCCGGTGGGAACCGCCAACGTGGTGGTCACGATGAGCGGCGCCGCATCTATCGCCGCCGGTGCCACCAGTCTCACGGGCGTGCATCAGACAGCGCCGCTCGGCGCGTTCGTTGCCGGCATCGGTGCCGCCGCCACGAAGGCCCTCGTCGTGCCGGCCGCCGCGGGTGACGTTGTGCTGGCCGCCGCGGGCAGCCGGGCCGTCGCGACTGAGGCACCGCTTGCGGCCCAAGGCGCGCGATGGAGCCACAAGTCCGGCACGGGCGGTAGCGAAGCGTGGGGCGCCGCGGCCTACGCACCGGGCGCGCCGACGGTCACGCTGGGCTGGACGACGTCGGGCTCGGGCACGGGCGCCTGGTCGATGGGCGCCGTCTCGGTGAAGCCGGCGAGTGCCGCCTTCAGCAGCCGCACGGGCACGGGCGTGACCGTGGCCGTCATCGACTCGGGCATGCTGCAGGATGGCGGCGGCACGGCCCGCATCAAGACGACGCGCGACTTTACGACCGGCAACGCCAACCCGCCGGCGGCCTCACCCCTCGACGGATATGGACACGGCACGCACGTCGCCAACCTCATCGGGGGCGATCAGGTGGAAGTGCGTGGCATGGCGCCCGGCGTGTCGTTCGTGAGCCTCCGCGTACTCAACGACTACGGTGTCGGCACGACGTCCAACGTGATCAACGCCATCCAGTGGGCCGTGGCCAATCGGGCCGCCTATGGCATCGACATCATCAATCTCTCGCTCGGCCACCCCATCTTCGAGCCGGCGGCCACTGACCCGCTGGTACAGGCCGTCGAGTCGGCTGTCCGCGCCGGCATCGTCGTCGTGACCTCGGCTGGCAACATGGGCACGAACCCCCTGACCGGCCAGGTCGGCTACGCGGGGATCACGTCCCCCGGCAACGCGCCGTCGGCCATCACGGTGGGTGCGGTCAAGACCTTCGAGACCACGAGTCGCGGCGACGATCTGGTCGCCGACTTCAGCTCCCGCGGGCCCACCTGGTTCGACGGCTACGCCAAACCGGACGTGGTCGCTCCGGGCCATCGGCTGCTCGCCGCCGCCACCACCACGCAAACGCTCTACACCATGCTGCCCACGATGCGGCAGACCATTGCCGGCCGCACGTACCTGCGGCTGAGCGGCACCAGCATGGCCGCCGCCGTGACGAGTGGTGCCGTGGCGCTGATGGTCGAAAGCACGCGCGCCACCTTCGGGGTCAGGCCGACACCGAATGCGGTGAAGGCCATGCTGCAGCATTCGGCACTTCCGATGGCCGAAGCGTCCGGCACGCCCTACCATGTGCTGGCGCAAGGTGCTGGGTCGGTGAACCCGGCGGGCGCCGCCGTCGTGGCGCAGGCGATCAACCCGCTCGTCAACGGGCAATGGTTGGTCTCGGGCGTGACGACCACGACCATCGTCGATGGCCAGAACATCGTGTGGGGCGAGAACATCGTCTGGGGCGAGAACATCGTCTGGGGCGAAGCCATCTACAAGAACTCGGCTGCCTGGGCGAACAACATCGTCTGGGGCGAGAACATCGTGTGGGGCGAGAACATCGTCTGGGGTGAAAACATCGTCTGGGGCGAGAATATCGTCTGGGGCAACAACATCGTCTGGGGCGAAAACATCGTCTGGGGCGAGAACATCGTGTGGGGCGAGAACATCGTGTGGGGTGAGGCGATCGTCCTGCCAAGCAGCACGCTGCAGAGCCACTTCACGACGGTTCAGCAGTGACGGCCCTTCGCATCAATCGAGGAGTCATGCCATGGAGTTGATGCCCCACCATGCAAACGTCAGCCAGGCGCCCGTGCTGCCGCTGGCACCGGATCCGGTCTCGCGCGTCGATTGGCGCGCGTCGCTGCCCGTGCTGTCTGGCCTCGGGTTCACGCTGCGCGAACTCGTCGCGTCCGATGCGCCGTCGCTTGTGGCCCACTTGACGCCGGACGACGTCACGCGCTTCATTTCACCGCCGCCGGCGAGTATCACTGGCTTTGAGCCTTCATTGCCTGGACCCACCGTGAGCGCGCGGCCGGTCGCTATGCCTGTTTCGCGGTCGTGCCCGCTGGACAGACCGCGGCCGTCGGTCTCTTCCAGGTGCGCCTCCTCGAGGGGCACGGTGGTGTTGCGGAGTGGGGCTTCATCCTCGGCGCCGCGTACTGGGGCTCGGGACTCTTTCTGGCTGGTGCCGAGCGCATGGTGGACTTCGCGTTCCACGTCATGGGAGTGGCGCGCCTCGAGGCGCGGGCGTCGACGAAGAACGGCCGCGGCAATGGCGCGCTGGCGAAGCTTGGGGCGGTGCGCGAAGCCGTGTTGCGGCACTCGTTCGAACGCCACGGAATCTGGCATGACCAGGTTCTATGGAGTCTCCTGCGACACGAATGGCGAGGAGGACGGCCACCGGCTGCTCGCCGCGTGTGCGTCCACTAACCGGTGCCCGGTATTCGCTAGCCGTGGACCGCACACGTCTGCCGTCTCCGTGTCGATGCTCTGGCTGACGGCTACTGACCAATGTTCGGGTTATTTGCGTTGCTCGCCGGATTAAAATCCCGGCGGAACGCCGCCCGAACGCCGCAGCATCGCGGGCGTACTGCACGCCGAGACCGCGGTGCCGCCTCGGGAGAAGCGCGCCGACGATCGTTTTGAGGCGCACTCGGCAGAACTTCCGCGAACGGTCGAGGTAAGATCGAGCCGTCGCCATGGAAGCCCCTCCGATCGATGCCGACGAAATGGCTCGCACGCTCGCGGCGATTCGCCGCGCGTCTGGGCCGTTCTGTAGCCGGCCTGACCCGGTCTTTCCCACGCACGCCATCTGCTTGGTGTTGGAAGCGCGCGGGCTCATCGTGCGCCGCCCGTGAGACGGCCGGTGGCTTCATCGAGTGGCACGTCGTCGACGGCGAGACGAGACCGTGACTCTCGAGCGTCGTCTCCTCTGGATCTACGCGAGCGAGAAGCTGCGGGACGCTGTCCGAACCTTGACGTTGCATCCCGGGGCGCTCCGCGCGCGTCTGCGCGCGTGCGCCGAACCGTTGGGGATGGTCCCGTCCCATGCGCTGCCGCCGTCGCTTGCGACGCGGAACGCCGCCATCTGGAGGGTACTGACGCGGCGCCTCGACGCAGAGGGTAGGCCGTCGGTTGGCCTCAGCCTTCGGGGCTTGCGAGAGACGACCCTGGTGCGCCTCGCGGAGGCGATCTATCGCCTGGACGCGGAGACGGCAAAGCTCGCCGAGCTCGCCGAGCTGGCCGATGCAGGCGAATCACGCCGTCGAGTCCGGGCTGTGACGCGGGAAAAGGAACGGCCACCGTTGCAGCGATGACCGCCCAAAGCGTGCAGCCTCAAGGATGACGGCCACGGCGCGCGCCGTGCCGCAGCGGATAGTGGTGCTCCTGCGTCAGCGGGTCAAGCGCTAACTCGGGCGCGGCTGCCATACTCACAGCAGAGCTGTCCTCGTCGTTACCGATGTCGTGATGCCCGGTCTTGGCGGCCAGGCGATGGTCGAATACCGCGGAGCGAGGCGCTGAAGCTGCCGGTAGTGTGCGTCTCCGGGGATTCGGTTGACGGTGTGCATTCTCGTGCAGCCCGCGGACTGCAGACGCAACGGTACAGCTTCACGCAGCTTCAGCCGATAGTCATGTGAACAGGGCGCACGTCGCCGCCCGAACGATGCTCGAGACCTACCGGCGCCCCTCCGTCCACGCCCTGCGCCCCCTCGCTTCGGCCGTCGTCCTTGGCGGAATTGGCCGACTTTTGCAGCTTGTCTCGCCGTCTCTCGGCGATGGCATCGTGCTTCGGCTCGACGAGCCGTTCTGGCTCCTGGCAGGCTGGGCGCTCGGCCCTGTATGGGGAGCTCTGGCCGCGCTTGTGGCGACGGGTGGTTCGGCCCCTCTTCCCTTGGCGTTGACGTTCGTGGCCGAGGCGCTGTGTTTCGGCGCGCTCGCCCGGCGGGGCGTCATGGCAGTTCTGGCGGTGGCGCCCTTCTGGATCGCCGCCGACGCCCTCGTGGCTGCTGGTGTCCTGGCGCTGCCGCTCGCGGCGACCGCGAAGCAAACGGTCAACGCGGTGTTGAGTGCAGTCGTCGCCAAGGGGCTGCTGATGGTCCCTGGCGCACGGCGCGGGTTGGGTCTTGCGCCCGAGGCGGCGGACCAATCGCTGCGCGACCTCGTGAGACGCGCGCTCGTGCCGGCTGTCGCGGCTTCCCTCGCATTGCTCGTGCTGGGACTGGGGCGCCTCTACGCGGATGCCCTCGAGCGCGCGGGAATCCAGGCCATGTCCTTGGCGGCCGACAACGTGGCCCTTCGGCTCGCCGACTACATCAAGGCCGCTGAGGGCGACGTGCGCCTGCTGACCGGGCATCTGTCACTGGATGCCGTCCCTGTGCAGGGACTGTCGCGCATTCTGCTCCTCCATCACGAGACCAGCGCCCCGCAGTTCCTGACGATGCTCGTCAGCGACGAGCACGGGCACGTGCTTGCCGCGTCGCGGCGCTACGAAGGCGCAGTGTCTGCATTGCCCGGTGGAGCGTCGGTCGGCGATCGCCCCTACTTCTCGGAGCCCGCACACACGGGCCAGCCATTCACGTCGAACGGCTTTCGCGGGCGGAACTTCGGCACCGATCCAATCGTCGCGATCAGCGCGCCCTACCGCGATGCACGAGGCCAGTTCGCAGGCGTTGTTGAGGGGTCGCTCGACCTGGGCCAATTCGGCGCGTGGCTCCAGCAATTCGCGCCGCCGGCAGGCGCATCACTCATGGTGATCGACGCCGCGGGACAGGTGGTTGCCTCGAGCGGGCCGGACAGGGTCGCGCTGCTCCAGGACGGCACGTCCCTGTCGCAGGTACGGACCTCGCAGAGCGGGCACGCGGCGCCCTTCTTCGATCCGGCCGATCAGGATGCCGCGTGGAGCCGTGCGCGGCATGTCGCGGTGCGGCGCGATATCGCCGAGAGCGGGTGGCAGGTGCACTTGCGCCAGTCGGTGCGGGACATGCAGGCGCCGCTCGTCGTGTTCTACTGGACCTGCACGCTCTGGTTGATTGCCTGCCTGCTCGTGGCCCCGCCGCTCGCAGGATGGGTGTCGCGCCGAATCGCGGGTCCTCTCGAGGAACTGGCGCACACGGCGCAGGCCATCGGCCGGTCGCCCGATGCGCCGGTGCCCGACGTGCCTCGCACCGCGCCACGGGAAGTGCGGCTGCTCCGGAACGAACTGGGCACGATGGCGGCAACGCTCAGCCACACCCTGGCGTCACTTGACCACAAGGTGCAGGAACGCACGGCGGAGCTCGCCGCCGCGACCGCTCGCAACGACACTGTCTTTGCCGCCGCCATGGACGGCATGGTGATGCTGCGGGGGGGCCGGATCGCGCAGGTTAATGACGCATTCTGCCGCATGACGGGCCGCTCGCGGGACGAGCTCGTGACGCTGGCCGTGCAGGACTTGGCCCCGGGTGTTCCGCCCGAGGTGCGAGCAGAACGGCGGGCGCAGCTCGCCAGCGCCGGTCAGGCGCGGTTCGAGGCGGCTCTGCGCACCCAAGACCGCGGCGACATCCCGGTGGAAGTCGTGGTCACGGCCGTGCCGCACGCACCAGGACACTCGTTTGCGGTCGTCCGAGACGTGTCTGAGCGGCAGCAGCTCGAGGCGCAGCTTCGCCAGTCGCAGAAACTCGAAGCGGTCGGGACTCTGGCGGGAGGCATCGCCCACGAGTTCAACAACGTCCTCGCGCTCGTGTCCGGCAATGTGGAGCTCAGTCAGAGCGAACTGCCGGCGGAACATCCGGTTCAGTCACATCTGTCGTCGGCCAGTCGGGCCGCCGCCAGGGCCGCCTCGCTGGTGCGGCGGATCTTGGCATTCAGCCAGGATCACGATGAACGCCGCGAACTCGTGCAAGTCGCGCCGATCGTCTCGGACGTCGCGACGCTGCTGCGTGCGGCCGTGCCGTCGATGATCGCCGTCCGCACCGAGATCGAAAAACAACTGCCGCCGATTGTCGCCGATCCGGCCCAGCTGCAGCAGGTTCTACTCAGTCTTGGAAGCAACGCCGCCGACGCGATGCCTCACGGGGGCGAGCTCATCATCCGGGCGTCGGCTCGGCGAAGTGGAGACGATCCCGGAACTCGGCGGGTGGAGCTCACCGTCACGGACACGGGCACGGGGATGAACCGCCAGACAATGGAGCGGGCGTTCGAACCGTTCTTCACGACGAAGCCAGTGGGCACAGGCACTGGCCTTGGCCTGTCTATGGCCCACGGTATTGTGACGTCCCACGGCGGGACCATTGAGATCTCTAGCCAGCCCGGTCATGGCACTGCCGTCCATGTATCGCTACCCGCGGCCACGCAAACGGTTGGGGCGCCGGTCCCGGCCGCGCCCGGATCGGGCTCGGCCCGCGTGTTGGTCGTGGACGACGAACCGGAGATCGTCGAGATCCTGACGCGCCAACTCACCTTGATGGGCTATGCCGTCGATGGCCGGAACGGGCCGCATGAGGCGCTCGACGCTCTTGGCGACGCATCGCAACCGTACGCCGCAGTGGTGAGTGACCTAGCCATGCCGACAATGACCGGCTTGGAGTTGGCGGAAGCCATCAGGAGGCTCCATCCTGACGTCGCCTTCGTGCTCTGCTCCGGGCGTCTCACGGATGCCGACCGGGAGCGCGCATCGGCGCTGGGCGTCGCCGGCGTGCTCGAGAAGCCCTTCAGCGGCCGCCGACTCGCGGAGGTGCTCGGGCAGGTGGTGCCGACCACGACGCATTGACTCGCCGAGTCGTGCGCGGGATTGCGACAGAGTGTTCAGCGAGAACGCCGCGTCGGCAGCGTCCAGTTCTCGAGCTTCAAGTCGCGCACCCGCTCGAACTCCGCCGTGTTGTTCGTGACCAGCGTGAGTCCCAGAGCTCGGGCGTGCGCGGCGATGAACAGGTCGTTGGCGCCGATCAGGACGCCCCGGCGCTTCAGGTCCGCCCGGATCTCCGCGTAGTGGAGTGCGGCGCCCTCGTCGAGATCCACCGCCTCGACGTAGGGGAGGAACGCCGCCAGGGCGGCGGCGTCATGCGCGCGGCGGGGCGACACCTCGACGCCGTAGAGCAATTCCGCCTTGGTGACCACGGACATGCAGACGTCGTCGACCGAGAAGGACTGCAGCCGCTTCAGCACCAGCGGATGCGAGCGCTTCATGATGTAGGAGCACGTGTCCGTGTCCAGCATGAAGCGGGGCATCACAGCTCTCGTTCCTGAACGGGCAGGTCCTCAACGTCGGCCATGAAGGTCGCCGATGCCACAGGTGCAGTGGCCAGGTACGTCTTCCAGTCATGCGGGCGAGGGGAGAGGATGACGTCGTCGCCGACCTTACGGATGAGGACCTCGTCGGTGGCGAACTGGAATTCTTTCGGCAGACGCACCGCCTGGCTGCGGTTGGTCATGAAGACCTTCGCGGTTCGGGACATGTCGGGCGCCTCCCGAAGCCAGTATGCCATATACACGTCGTATATGGCGCCGCGTGCGCAATACGTGCGTCCATCTCGGCTTTCGAGCGGTTCTGGCGGATCGGGAGGAAGCGGAATGCCCGTAAGTCCTTTGTTTTCAACAACTGGACGCAGTCCGAATCCCACCCTCTCCGCCAAACACACCTCCGGCGTGACGGCGCTCGCCGCTCATTAACAAAGACGCCCATCGGGGCGGACTTCTTGCGGCCTACGTCCGGGAGCGGCCTCTCCATTCCCCGCCCTGTCCGGCTTCGCCGGACTCGGGCCGACACGGTACTCACCGGCGAGGACGTCTGTCCTTTGCCAATCCCATTCGCTCGTTGTGGTGGCCGATTCGAAGGGCCAGAGCAGAAGGAAGGCAGAGCGTCTTGGTGCTGAGTGGTCCCGTTGAAGGCCGCGGGATATTGAGGTCCAGCGCGACGAACTCGTCGACCATCGCCGTCACCGCCCGCAAGGCATTTACCTGCGCCTGCCCTTGCGACTCGGCGTGAGCACTGATGCTCGGGAACGCCGGTACACGCACCGTCCAGCCGCCGGCGGCGCGTCGGAATGCGATAGCTCCGTAGCAGGCCAGCCGTACGTGGTCCAGGCCGTCTTCAGTCCCCCCTAGCGCCACGGCACTCCTGTTGTCGTCACAAGTGCGGATTGCACCGCGCGAGCCTGCGTTGGGTGCCGGCCTCGCCCGCAGGTTCTTCTCGCGTGCGCCAGACCGTCTCTCCGCCTTGCAGCGCGTCGCCCACGTGAGTCGATGGCATCTCTATCCTGCAAACCGCCTGGTCGCGTGCGTCACGGCGCTTATCGCCATATCGACGTCTCGGCCGCTATAGCGCGCGCCTTCCAGCGATCCTCGTTCACGCCGAACACAATGAGCCACACGACTTTCAGCAGCGCCCCGACGGCCGAGACGCCGAGGACAATGGGGGCCACGCTGGCTGCGAACGGCTCGTGCAGATACGTGAGCCAACCTACGCCGCCAACCACCGAGAACACGCCCAGAAACCTCGGCAGGAAGCCGGACCTGATAATGAGATACCCCAGCAGGATCGCGTAGATGCCGAAGAACACCATGGTGATCGTCTCGCCCCTGTAGTTCATGCGGAGCAAGAGCAGGCCCAGCGCCTGTAATTGCTCCGCGCTGAATACGCTCAGGTACTGGGCGCCGCCAAGGACGAGCAACGGGGAAATGAAGAACAGGCGACTCACGATCTTTATCGTACAGCCCACGAGGCCGAAGATCGCCGTAAGCCGCGACACACTCTTGCTCACTGGTTTAAGCAGGTCGTAGAAGAGCGCGGTCATCGCGATCTGGCACGCCATCTCAACCAGATAGGCGGCGAACCCAAGGCGATACAGCGACGAATGCGCCGCGATATTGGTCGCCGTCGCTGCGGCGTCACCGATAACGACCAGCCGGTCGCTCACAACTCCCTGGGCGAAGCCGCCCAGGAGCATCGTCAGCAGGTACAGGCCACCCGCGAGCCTGGCCTTTGCCCGCGGCGACATCTCCGTCAACTCATCCTGCGTTACTGTTGCGTTCATATGCGATCGTCCTAATGCGTGTGATCTCGAGTCACGCGCTGAAGAGAACCAGAAGGAGCAGAGCGCCCGGTGCAGGGACGCCTGCGGTTCGGCCGTGATACCTCGAACTCACTCTTCGAGCGCCCGGAGGGATTGCCAGTGTACGGTTCGCGCGCTGGGCCCAAGGCGACCGCGGTCGACCTGGCGTAACGGCGGGGAGTTTCGGACAACCCGTCATGCCTGCCGCCCTTGCGTGTGTCCGCGGAAGAGTTCGTCGACCGTCCACCGAATACTGTCCCACGCGCGAGCGACATGACCGCTCGACGTGCGGACGTGGCCGATCGCCAGGCGCAGGGTGAAGCGTCCCCGTAGTCGCGTCGACGACAGGAAGACCTCGCCGCGCGCGTTCACGCGTCGAAGTAACTCGGCGTTGAGCCGGTCCAGCGCGTCGGCGTCGGGCGGCGAATCGTGTGACGCCACGCGGAAACAGACGACGCTCAGGGACACGGGAGCCATACGCTCGAAGCGGCGGTCGGCGTCCACCCAGGCAGCGAAGGTCGTCGCGAGGTCCAGGTGCGCGGCAATGCGTGCCCGCAGGCCAGCCGTCCCGAAGTAGCGCAGTACCATCCACAGCTTCAGGGCGCGAAACCTGCGCCCGAGCGCGATACCCGTATCCTTCACGTTGCGAACGCCCGGCGGATCGCCTCCAGCGAGGTACTCCGGAGCGACGTGCAGCAGCTCGCGCAACACCTCGAACCGCCGGCAGTAGAAGACGCTGAGGTCCAGCGGCGTGAAGAGCCATTTGTGGGGGTTGATCACCACCGAGTCCGCGCGGGCTATGCCCTCGAACATCGGGGCGCATCGCGGCACCAACGCGGCCGGGCCGCCGTACGACGCGTCGACATGGAGCCACAGCCGCTCGGTGGCGCACACGTCAGCGATGGCCGCGACCGGGTCGACGCTGCCTGTGGACGTCGTGCCCACCGTCGCGACGACGGCCACTGGCAGCCAGCCCGCGCGACGGTCGGCGGCAATCTGGGCGGTCAGGTCGGCAGGGCGCAGGCGGAACCGGTCATCGACCGGCACAGTCCTCAGCGCCTCGTAACCCAGGCCCAGGAAGACGGCGGCCTTAGCTATGGAGGCGTGGGCGTGGGCTGAGGCGTAGACGCAGGGGCGGGCGAGGCCCGGCCGTCCTGCGAGTCCCCGCGCGCGAAACTCCGGAACGGCGGCGGCCACGGCCGCGGCTACCGCGTGCAGATTCGACGCGGAGCCGCCCTCGTGGCAGGCTCCCTCGAACTGGGAGGGCAGGCTCAGCAGCTGGCGGAGCCAGTCCAGCACCACGTCCTCGAGCTCGCTCGCGGCGGGCGAGGTGCTCCACAACATCGCCTGCTGATTGAGCACGGCAGTCATGAACTCACCCAGCACGCCTGGCCCGCTGCCCGAACTGGGGAAGTACGCCATGAAGCCCGGGTGATTCCAGTGGGTCACGCCCTGCATGAGTACCCGGTCGACATCGCCCAGAATGACGTCGAACGACGCGCCCTCCTCGGGCAGTTGAGCAGGCAAGGCGGATCGGACGAGGCCAGGGACCACCGCGTGGTGAACGGGGCGCTGCTCGACGGTATCGAGGTAGTGCGCCGCCCACTCGGTCAGGCGCGCCGCTGCGTCACGAAACTCCGCCGGGCTCATGTCCCCTGTGGATTGCGACGGCATTCGACACACCCTATCAGCGGTACTGGTCCTGTGATAAGGTCCAGGTCGACCATGGCGGAGAGGACCAGTCGGCGCCCCGAACTGTTGGTGAGGCTGGCGCGTGGATCTAGCGAACCGCTTCGCCAACAGATCGAGCGCGCGTTTCGCGAGGCGATTCGGTCGCAGCGACTCGGGCCGGGGTGCGCTGTGCCGTCAACGAGGACACTGGCGTCGGACCTGGGTTTGTCCCGAGGCGTCGTCGTCCAGGCCTACGACCAACTGATCGCCGAAGGCTATCTGCTGTCCACGCCGGGGGCGCCGACGCGGGTGTCGGGCGCGGTGCGTGCGCCGGCGCCCGAGCCGCCCGAGCCCGAGCCAAGGTCGGCCGAGATCGATTTCCGGCCAGGGGAGCCAGACCTTCGCGCATTCCCGCTGGAGGCGTGGCGCCGGAGCCTTCGAGCGGTCCTCTCCGATCTCGACCATCGCTGGCTTGGCTACAACGACCCGCGAGGGTTGGCCGGGCTGCGCACGGCCCTGGCCACGTACTTGGCCCGTGCCCGCGGCGTCGCGGTCTCCGCCCAGAACATCGTGATCTGCAACGGCTGCGCGCAGGGCCTCAGCATGGCCGGGCACGTGCTGCGCCGCCAAGGCGTGAGGCGTGTGGCGATCGAGGCGCCCGGACACCCCGACATCCGGCACATCCTCGCTGAGGCGGGGCTCGAGTGCGTGCCCGTGCCCGTTGACGACGAAGGCCTCCGGGTCAGCGACCTCGAGCCTCAGCGGGTCCGCGCGGTGGTCCTCTCGCCCGCGCACCAGAATCCCGTCGGCGGCGTGCTCGCGCCCCACCGTCGCCAGCAGCTCCTGGCGTGGGCCTCGCAGTCGGCGGGCGTCATCGTCGAGGACGACTACGACGCCGAGTATCGGTACGACCGCGTCGGCGTGGGTGCCTTGCAGGGACTGGCTCCCGAGCGCGTCCTCTACGTGGGGTCCACCAGCAAGATCCTCGCGCCAGCGTTGCGACTGGGATGGCTCGTGGCGGGCCGGCCGTTCCTCGAGGACGCCATCGAGACGAAGCGGCGTCTGGACAACGGATCACCGGCGATCGATCAGCTGACGCTGGCGCATTTCCTCGACGCGGGCGAACTCGACCGGCACATTCGCCGGATGCGCGTCCCGTACCAATGCCGCCGCGATGCGCTCCTGGCCGCCATCGCCCGACACTGTCCCCGGTGGCGGGTACGCGGTGCCGCGGCCGGCCTGCACCTGCTGGCGGAGTCGCCGGCGTCGGTTGACATCGACCGCCTCGTGCAGCGTGCCGCCGAGGCGTCGGTGCGGCTGTACCCCCTGAGCCGGTACACCGTCGGCGCGTCGCGCCGGGCAGGCCTCGTCTTCGGCTATGCGCGCCTGACCGAGCGTGAGATCGCCGAAGGCATGCGGCGGGTGGGACGGGCGCTGCGGTCCTGACCCGCCTGTGGCTGGTCCGGCCGTGTCGCCCGCAACTGGACCTTCCTCCCGCCCTGGCCCATCCGTTAGCCTGAGCCTTGAGGGGGAGGTGGCGTGACGTCGAAGCGGACGAGCCGTGTCACGGGACTGCTGCTCATCGTGCAGCTCGCCGGGCTCATCGTGCCGTTCGTCCTGTTGCTGCCCCTCGGGCGCGACTTCCTGACGACGGCCGCGCCAGCGGCGGGGGCGATTCGGACCGCGGTCATTGCGCTCTTCGCCAATGGGGGCCTGACGATCGGGTTGTCGTTCCTCGTCGCGCGAGTCCTCCGGAGCGGCCTGGACGCAGGATCGCTCTGGCTCGTATCGGCGGCCGTCATCATGAGCGTGCTCCAGGCGGTCGACAGCGCGTGCATCTTGTCGATGCTCGCCGTCAGCGACCGATTCGTGAACGCGACGCACCCGGACGAGACCCTTCGCGTGGCAGGGGACACGATTCGGACGGTCCGCCAGTGGACCCATACGTTCGCCATCCTGGCCATCGACGTGTGGATCGCGTCGATGTACGTGCTCCTGCAGCGACGGAAGGCCGTGCCGCGGGCGTTGACGGCGTTCGGCCTGTTCACCGTGGGGTTGCATTTCGTGGGAATCCCCCTCCGGAGTGTTCTCGGGTACGTGCCCTTGGGGACCTTGGGAATGCCGATGGCGCTGGGTCACCTCGCCCTGGCGGCGTGGCTTCTCACCCGTGGAGTGGCGCATGTCCACCCTCGGCCTGCGAATGCCGACGTGCTGGCGTGACCACTGCCGCTGCTGAAGACGCACACCATCGTGCCGTCATGACAGGACGTCCACACACCGATCCGGTACCTGTCCACGTCGCGGCGGTCTTGAGCCACGAGATCCAGCCTCGCCTGGCGAAGCTGGCGAGGGAACTGAAGCACTCCCTGGAACTCGCGGTGGTCCTCGTCAAGGACGACCGCATCGTCGGCACGGCCGCCGGTCTCATCGCGAAGGGACGTGACACGGCCGCGCAACACGGCGAGCTCCGCCTGACGTTCATGCAGGTGTACAACCCGGCGTCCCGGCTGTTCACAGCCGAGGCCAAGTTCGCGGCGGATGACCGGACGCCGGCGTTCACAGGCTTCTCGCTGACGGGGCACGTGTCGTCGGCTGAGGATGGCGCGGTAACGACCAAGGCGCCCACCTGGGTCGTCCATTGGGGAGCCTGAGGTGGTCACGGTCTCGGTGGTCCTCGCACGTGGTCGGCTCCCGACGGCTGAGGCCTGGCAGCGCGCCATCGACGAGCTGGGGCTCCCTCTGCGGTTAGACCTAGGCGTGGACCCCGCATCGCATGAGGGCATGTGGCCCGTGACGCTGAAGGGCGAGGGCACAGGCTTCGAGTACTTTACCGAACCTGATCCAGGCCCTCCAGACGAACTGCCGCATACAGTTCCGGATGCGATGCGCGTGACTCTGGTCTCTCGATCGACCCAGGAGGGCCGCGCGGCCGTCGCCGCGGCGGCTGCGCTCGCGGCGCTGAGCGACGGCCAGGTCCACGACGACGCCGGACCACGGGTCTACGATCGACACGCCGCCCTGCAGTGGGCGCGGCAGGTCGTCGCAGAAGAGGACCTCGAGACCGCGGCCGCGCCGCGCACGACCTCGAGACGATCGTGGACCGCCAGGATGCGACAGAGAGTCATGAACCGCCTGGATCCGCCCAGTGTCGTGGCCGAGTGGGAGGACGACGACCTGCTGGGCATCAAGATCCAGACGGCCCAACTCGAGCTCAACATCTCCGTGCCGCGGTCGGAGCTCGGGCGGCTCGAGCGCGTGCCGTCCGGCGATCGCGCGCTGCGTATCGGCACCATTCTGGGCGCGCCCGCCTGGTGGGTCATCAACCGCGACGAGGACCTGCTGTTCCTCGTCGCCGGTCACGATGACGAGACCTGGGAGGTCGGCGCCTCGCTGCCGTCGTCGACGCTCGACGCAATCCGGGTCGAAGTGTCCGCCGCGGTGGCGCAGGACTGACGGCATGAAGGTGCCCGATGTGGTCCGCCGTCTGCGTGCGATGTTCACCTGGCCCACCACGGAGCGCCGCACCGTGTTCGTGCACAGCGACGACCCCTGGTACGAGCTGTACTACGATGGCCGGGCGCAAGCGGTGTTGGAATACAAGGATCTCGACGGGCGGACCATCCAGCGGCTCCTGAGTCGCGAACAAGAGAAGGAGTTCGGGCGTCGCGGGCCTGGCTACATCGCCGAGCTGTACCGCGCCACAGCCAGCGGCCGCGCCCGAGGCGATACGCCAACCCTCGCCCCCGCGGTCGAGCAGCGACTGCGGGACGACTACCCGGACGTGACGCGCTGGATTGCGGCGAAACACCTGGCGAGCTACGGGGCCGACCGGCCCCACCAGGCCCGAGTGCAATTGGCCGTGCTCAGCATCGCCCACGGGAACGTCCACGCGGTGAAGACGTGGATCGAGCGGGCCGCCATCGATTACCGGTGGGCACTCGGCCAGGCCGGCGACGTGGACGCGATGGCTCCGCTGGGGCCGGGGGTGACCGGCATCGATCCCGCGAGCGGCACGATCGTCGGGGCCGAGGGGCGCATCGTGCCGAGCCTCACCAAGTCGGAGTTCGCGGGCTCGCCACTCTTCACAGGGGAGAGGTTTTCGCTCCGCAACTGGGGGGAAGAGGTCCTTGGGAGCGTGCCGCTGACGTTCGACGGCGTCGTGCTCCATCCCGCCCTGCACTTCGATGAGCAGCGCCTTACCGAGGTCTGGCTCGAAGGCGCGAGTGCCACCGATGCGCACGCGTGGCTCGACGCGCGCTGTCCCGGGTGGCAGGGCGTCTTCGCGTGGGGCACGGTGAACGTCGAGGGCGACGGCGGGGGTGGCGCGATCGTGGTGCGCTTCTCGGCCGCAGCGAGGCGCGCGACGGAGGCACCGTGAGCACATTCGACCTGATCTGTGCCGGGCGGTTCGACGAGGCCGTGGACGCCTGCACGGCAGCGATGGTGTCGGGGCCGCAATTCCTGGAGCTGCAGAACCGCGGGCTCGCGTACCTGAAGATGGGCCGCCACGCCGAGGCGATGGCCGACTTCCGCCGCGCCGCCGCCCTCGAGCCGGAGGCGATGCGCACCGACGCGCACGAGAAGCGGATTGGCGCCGCGCAGTGGCTGGCGGGACGCGAAGACGAGGCGATCGCCACGTGGCGGTCCGTGGTCGAGGACCTCGTCCGCAGGCGCTACTCGCACAGCGACGCGGGCGGCGGGATCCAGGCCGGGCTGCTGCTGTGGTTCGGCGCCTCGCGGCTCGGGCTCGGCCCTGAGATGGCGCAGGCCCTCGAGTGGTTGCGGCGGCGGTCACGGCAGCCCGGCATGACGCTGTGGCCGTTGCCTTTGGCGAGGTTCGTCCTCGACGAGGTCACGGAGGAGCAGGTCCGGCTCGAGGCGACGGCCAGCGGCAGCCTCGCGCCGAGACGGGCCTGTCAGGCCGCGTTCTACGCGGCGACCGCGGCCTGTCGGCAGGGCGATGCCGCGAGGGCCAAGGCGCTGCTGACGGAGGCGGTCGCCAGCGGCATGGCGATCCCACTCGACATCGAGTTCGACCTGGCCCTGCATGAGCACCGTCGTTGACATGTCACCCGACACCTGCGAGGTGACGCTGGCCGGCGCTGCCGCGGCGAACGCGATGAGGTGACGCCATGGGAGGACGTGTTCTTCGAGGACCCAAGGTCGCCTCGCGACTCTACACGTGGGATCCCGATCGGGGCGCCCTGCGTTTGGACGGCCCGGTGTACACCGACGATGGCGAGCCGGTCACGGTGTACAACGGCTGGGACCTGGAGCCGAGCGTCCAACTCAACCTCATGCAGGAGCGCAAGGGCCGGCTCACGGACGTGCTCCACACCCTGTCGGGCAAATTGTTCGTGTCGCAACGGGCCGCCGAGGTCATGCTCGCCAACCGGCCCAAGGGCGTCACGGTGCACAGGCTGAACCTGCGCCACCGCGACGGCATGCTGCTGTGCGAATACTTCTGGCTGAACGTCCACACCCTGGTGGAACTGCTCGATCGTGAGCGTTCCGCATTCCGGGAGTGGGAGGTCGGCCGCGGGATCAGTCACATCGACCGGCTGCACCTGCGCGAGGAGAACATCCCCGACGAGGATCTCTTCCTGTTCAGGGAGACGTCGGAGATCGTGTTTTCGTCACGGCTGGTCAGCGCGGTGACGAGTGCACGGCTGACGGGCATCAAGTTCGAGCCGATCGATGAGGAATACCGGTTTCCGTAGTGTCCGAAAGCGCCTGACTCATGCGATTCCGTTCCTGGTGGCTGGCCGTTGTTGCGACCGTGCTGACCCCCTGGAGCGGGCCGCATGTCGATCGGTACGTGCCCCGCGGGATGGGTGTTGTGGCGAGGCGGTGTCGAGGATGCCGACACGAGCTTCTGGATCATCGCAGCTGCGGAAGTACGTGTCGTATTCCTGGTATGGTGCACGCTGTTTCGCTGGGTCGCTGGCCGCGTCGCGCCTGGCGCGAGGCGATGACGGCACCTCAACCGGCCCGGCAGCTCTTGCGAGGCGCGTGCTGAAGCCTGGTCGCCGGTTCCTGACTGCGCTGTGTGCGGGGATCTGGATGTATTCAGCCACAGCACGACCAGGTTGGCCGCGGAGGGCCGTTTCTCGAGCCGGAAGCCGTGCGAGACGTTGGCTGGTCTCGGTCTCCGCAGCGATGTGCCTCACCAGTGCGCAGACCCTGGCCCAACCCCTGGTTCTCGCGGGCACGTGGGAGTACCGGCAACGCAATCTCGCGACTCCGAACGGGGTCGATCTCGAAGGCGAACGCCTCGTGATCACGCAGGCGGGCGTCGTCGTCGCCTATTTCGGACTTGAACGAGAGGGCGAGCACGGACTCTACTACACGGCAGTACAAGCCGAGAACGTGCGACGTACCCGGGACGACCGTCTCGAGTTCACGGTCCCAGCCCGCAACCTCTACCGCAGCCGGCCCAAGAGCCTGCCGCATGCGGCGAACCTTCAACCAGCAGGCGTGGCCAATCAGCGACTCGTGCTGACGGCCGAGCGACGGGGCGAGGCGTTGATCGTCACCTGCGTGTCCAGCGATGGTTGGTCCGGTCCAGAGTCGTCGATGACCTTTCGGCGACTGCCGCGTACGACGTAGCAGGGCGGCCGCGGGATTCCGGCAGCAGGGGCTACTCGGGCTCTTCCGGGAACGGAAGAGGAGGCGCAGGAGATGGGCGAGCGCGTGTCTGTTCGGTATACGAAACGTATATGGCGCCACGTGCGCAATACGTGCGTCTACCCAGGCCTTTGAGCGGTTCTAGCGGATCTTGAGGAAGGTAGATTCCCGTAAGTTCTTTGTTTTCAACACAGGTGGACGCAGTTCGGATCCCATCATCTCCGCCAATTAAGTCATTTAGAATCAGTAATTTATATCCATGAGCTAAGTCCCGTGTGCCCTTCGTCGTCTCGAAGGCACTGCGGCGCGACGCGCGCGACGCGAATTCCAGCCTGATTTCATCAGCCACGCGTTTCATGATCGCGCGCTGGGTGGGAGTTCCACCCTCCCACCTCCTGGCACACGAACGCTTGGCGTCTGCGGGATCGCCATAGCGACTTGAGGATGCATGCGGTTGGCCGTGGCACCCCAGCTCCGTCTGGCCGCAGCTGCCGGCTGAATGGCTTGACTTTGGCTTGTTTTGGGAGCATTATACTTTCACGTGTTTAGGGATCGATACTCCAGATGCGGATCATTGCCAAGAGGACTCTGCGCGAGTTCTGGGAGCGGCATCGCGATGCCGAGGAGCCACTCTTGGCTTGGTATCGCGAAGTCGAGCACGAGGAGTGGGACAGTCCGGCCAAGGTCAAGGAGAAGTATCGGAGCGCCAGCATCGTGGCCAACAATCGCGTGGTCTTCAACATCAAGGGCAACAGCTATCGGCTGGTCGTGAGGGTCAACTACGGGGCTCGTATCGTGTTGATTCGATTTGTCGGTACTCACGCGGAGTACGACCGGATCGACGTGGAGGAGGTGTGAACGTGGGCAACATCAAGGCGATTCGGAGTGAGGCTGACTACAACGCCGCGCTCGCTCGCATCGAAGCGCTCATGGACGCCGAGCCCGCTACTCCTGAAGGCGATGAGCTCGATGTCCTGGCTGATCTCGTTGAGCACTACGAAGAGAAGCATGTCTCGATGGGTTTTCCGAGCCCGGTCGCAGCCATCGCGTTTCGTTTGGAGCAAGCAGGTCTTGCGCCGCGAGATCTCGTTCCGTTCATCGGTAGCCGCGCCAAGGTGTCCGAAGTGCTGTCGGGGAAGCGACCTCTCACGATGCCGATGGCACGCGCTCTTCACGAGCATCTCGGGATTCCTGCCGCCGTGCTCCTGCAGCAACCGGGTGCGGATTTCGATACGGAGATCGAGACGCTCGAATGGGACCGCTTCCCGATCAAGGCCATGGCCAAAGCGGGGTGGATCCGGAGAAGTCGAAGTCTCAGCGCTCACCCGGAGGAGTTGGTGCGCGGCCTTATCGAGCAGGCCGGCGGTCCGACTGTCGCGTGTGCGGCACTCTACCGCAAGAGCCATCAGGCACGAGCTAACGCGAAGACAGACCCGTATGCCCTCAAGGCATGGTGTTGGAAAGTACTGGGTGACGCCAACCGCGAGAAGCCGTCCGTGACCTATCGTCCAGGGACGGTGACGCTCGAGTTTCTTCGCCAGCTCGCCCAGCTCAGTTGGCTGGAGGAGGGGCCTCGCCTAGCAAAGGAGTCCCTTGCGAAGCACGGCATCCCGCTGGTGATCGTCGCTCATCTTCCGAAGACGTACTTGGATGGTGCCGCGCTGAAGCTCGGCGACGGAACTCCCGTCATCGGGCTGACGCTACGCTACGACCGACTAGACAATTTTTGGTTCTGCCTGCTCCACGAACTCGCACATGTCGGACGGCACATGGACATCGATGGTCAGGCGGCGTTCGTGGACGATCTGTCCCTGCGTGACGTTGGAGGCGCGTCGGACGACCCTCGGGAAGCCCAAGCCGACGAATGGGCCGAGGAAGCTCTGGTACCTCGAGCGACTTGGGAGTCGAGCGCTGTCCGCGAGGAGCCGACGGCGATGTCCGTCATCAACCTCGCCAATGCGCTCAAAGTGCATCCCGCGATCGTCGCCGGAAGGATACGGCACGAGCGGAGGAACTATCGTTTGCTCTCGCAGTTCGTCGGAACAGGGGCCGTCCGTCAGCACTTCGGCATCAAGTCATAGGAGGGCGGACATGCCAGCCGAGCTTGTGCAGGTTGACAGATTGTGGAGGAACCATGTCTGAAAGTAACGCGGTCCCCGAGGCGTCTCAGGGTCGGAAGTATTTCTTCTTCGTGGACAACGTCAAGTACGAGCATGACGCATCCTCGATCACTGGTGCCGAGATCAAGACGAAGGTGCCTGGATTCGATCCGTCGTACAGCTTGTTCCTGGAGGGCCACGGAAATGATCCCGACAGGCTGGTGCAAGACTCGGAAGGGTTTTCGCTGGAAAGGCAAGGGCAAGGCCCGCTGAAGTTCTACACTGTTCCTCCGGCGCAGTTCGGTCATGTCGCTTGTTGATGAACAACTGGAGGCGTTGAAGCGAGACTGGCCGGGAGCCACCGCCCAACGCCTGCCGAGCGGAGCGTTCTTGGTCACCGTGCCTGATCTGCCGTTGCCTGCTGGCTGGACCGCCGAAAGCACGACAGTGCGCTTTCTCGCCCCGGTTGGATATCCGCACGCAAAGCCGGACTGCTTCTGGGCAGATGAGGGGGTGCGCCGAGCCAACGGAGCCATTCCACAGGCTTCAAATCTTCAGGAAATCCCGGAGTCCGGAGGGTTGCGAGGGCTTTGGTTCTCGTGGCACGTGGGTCAATGGAATCCGAATCAGGACACCCTGAAGACGTTCATGAACGTCATCCGTAACCGCTTCTCGCAGGCCCAATGAAGCGACTCGTTCTGACCGAGCCTCAGTATGCGACGATTCGGTCCGTGGTTGACACGGATCCGTCTCTGGAAGCGTGTGTGTTCTTGCACGGTGTGCGCTACGAAGCTGGCGATGGCATCCGGTACCTAGTTCGACACGCTGTCGTTCCGCCAAGGGAAGCCTACGTGGAGCGGACCGCGGTCAGTGTCGCGCTGAAGTCCGCGTACGTCGGCTCTATGGTCCAAGAGGCGCGTGGCGAGAACGCCTTTGTCGCGTTCGTACACAGCCACCCGCACATCAGTCGCCCGACCTTTTCGACGGCGGATGATGTCGGCGAGCGTCTGCTGGCTCCCTTCCTGAAGTCCCGGTTGGGTTCCAGCCACCACGTATCCGTTATTGTTGGCTCAGACCGGTGGATCGCTCGAGAGATCGGTCAGGATGACCCTTCTGAAGTCGAGATCGTCTCGGTCGGCGCGGTCATTCGGCACTTATCAGAGAGTCTAGATCTCTCTGTCGATCACGAGTTGCATGATCGCCAGATTCGAGCCTTCGGACCAATCGGTCAACGAGCGCTTAAGGGCCTTCGTGTCGCGATAGTTGGCGTCGGTGGTACCGGTTCGGTGGTGGCCCAGCAATTGGCTCACCTCGGCATCGGCAGGCTCCGCCTCGTGGATTTCGACTCCATCGAACGGAGCAATCTGAATCGTCTAGTTGGCGCGACGCCAGAGGACGTAGGGACGCCAAAGGTAAACGCTGTCGCGCGGCATGTCCGGAGCATTGCGCCTTCCTGCGACGTGACTGCCGAGAAGGCCGATGTATTGAGTCACAAGGTCGCGATCTCACTTCTACGGGAGGACTTCGTTTTTGGATGCACCGATTCCCACGGGAGTCGAGCCGTTCTCAACCAGCTGGCGTATCAGTACTTTTTGCCGTGTGTCGACGTCGGTGTCGGGATTCACGTAAAGAACGGCCAACTCCAGCGCATCGTTGGACGCGCCCAGATGCTCGCCCCGGGATTGGGATGCCTGACGTGCGGCAACCTGCTAGATGCGGGGCAAGTTCGAATCGATTTCATGACTCCATCCGAGCGACGAGCCGATCCGTACTTCGTCGGGGCTGTGGTCGAGCAGCCAGCCGTGATTTCCATCAACGCTACAGTGGCCTCCCTGGGCGTCTCGATGGCCGTTTCCGCGGTTACTGGTGCGCCGATGCACGCGAGGCTTGCGCTGTACGACGGCGTTCAAGGAGTTGTCCGTTCTGCGACCGTTGATCCAGTCCCTCGCTGCGTTGTTTGCTCAGAAATGGGCGCCCTCGGGCGTGGTCCAACCTGGGAGCTGCCCAGCCGAAGCGCGGGGCATTGATGCCGTACACGTTCCGTCGAATCTTCCCACATATAGACGAAGTGGAACGACGGTATGTGCTATGGGTTGGCCGCATTCCTAACGACGTGCTCCGGGCCTTTCGGCGACGAGGCCTGCAGGTCCAACGGGTCGATCGGAGGGTTCCGGCGGATCGTTTCCTCACCCACGCACGAGCGGTTGTAGTTGACCGCCGGTCGCGTGGCCTCGAATGGCTAGAGGCTCGGCCTCGTCTCGTGGATGCCTTTCTCATTCACGGACTCGTCTTCCTTCACCGCATTGAAGCACCTACGGCGCCGGCGCTGTCGACCCTGGCACCCGGAGGCGATCACGACGGCCGGGAGTGGCAGTGGGACGATAGCCGAAGGGTCGATGATGCCGTCGACTACGTGCTGAGATGGCGACCCGGTCCGTCGGCGAGCGACGAGCTGGAAATTGGCCTGGGGGGTGATTCACAGCTAGACCTTGAACAAGAGGTGCTGCTTCGCCGAGCCTTCTCCGATACGATTCACCTGGCGTTGAGAGCGTTGTCAGGCGGCTACTCAGCGGCTATCTATCGAGTTGACGCGATCAGCAGCCAGCCGACCGGCGCGAGGCCGCTGCCATTTGTCGTCAAGTTCGATTCGCCGCGGAAAATCCGCCAAGAATTCGACGCGTATTGGCAACATGTGAACCCCAGCGTCCCCTTTCACTTGCGGCCACTGCTCGATGAGAGTCGCTCGATCATTGGCCGCCGGTGGGGAGTGCTGGTGAGCACGTTCGTAACCGGTGCCGAGTCGCTGGCCGATGCGGCCATGCGAGGACAGGCCCAACTGGCGCTGTATAGCCTGTTCGATCACGCGACCGCCGTGTGGCATACAAACGCGCAGCCTCTCCAAGGCAGTCTGGTGGACACGCTGATCTCGTGCCCAGGTACGCGTATCAACACGGCGTTTTCGACAAGTCAACGAGCGATCCGATGGTCGTCTGAAGGGGACAACGTCGATGTTGCGGCTCTCATCGCGACCCTGCGAGGTAGATCGCCGACCGCGTACCTTGCGGGCACGACTCATGGCGACCTCCACGCTCAGAACGTCCACGTGAGGGGTGGAGACGCCATTCTGATGGACTTTTACTCTTGCGGAGCCCAGGTGCCGGCTCTCTATGACGCCGCGTACTTGGAAGTTAGGACGGCGTTCTGTATGGAGACTCGAGCGCACTCGGGAGCCGAGTGGGAACAGGCGGTCAATGGACTTTTCACTCGACCGGCGTTGACGACTGTTCCGCCGGCCGTGCTGGCTCCAACATCCACGAGATGGCTTGTGAACTTCAGCAGGCAAGTGCGCTTGTTCGTAATGCCGATGTCGTCAGATCGAGAATATGCTGCCTTGGTCGCATGGGCGCTGTTGCGGCATGCCACCTTCCAGCCGCCTAACGATGAACACTCCGAGGAACGCAGGCATGCTCTTCGGATAGCGGGTCGGCTTGTGGCGGAACTCTGATGTCCAGCCGGGCTACGAGGATTCGGCGGCGAGGTGAGTTCGAGAGCTACGGAGAGGCACTCGAGCAAGTCCCGGAAGGAGGGGACGTCGCCCTGGTCACACGGGGACGGCCGCGATGGTTGCTCATCCGATGCCCAGACGGGTGCGGCGAGGTCATTCCGGTCAACCTCGACCAACGCGCTGGCCCGGCTTGGCGGTTGGATCGCCGTAGCGACGAGTGGTCCCTGTATCCGTCTGTGTGGAGAGAGACGGGATGTGAGTCGCATTTTGTCGTCTGGCGAGGCCGAATATGGTGGGGGCGCGATTGGGAGTACCAACCGCGGGACACAACGCTTGAGAACCGGATTCTTGGAGTTCTTCAGAAGGTGGACGTCCCGCAAGATGCCGTCGCCATCGCCCATACGCTCGACGCCGAAGCGTGGGTTGTCTCGATCGCCTGCCATCGCTTGGTCGATGAGAAGCGAATCCGCATGTCTGGAAATCGAGCGTTTCCCGTGTTTTCCCTGCGCTGATGAGACCCTCCTCCTACGTACCCGAGCCATGAAGCGAGACCTACTTGGTGGACAGGCAGCGAAGCTGGATACGACGTCCGGCGTGTCCGATTCGACGCTGCGGGCCGTTCAAGCGCAGGGGAACATCGGTCGTATGAGAGATGAGGACCGACGCCGCTTAGCTCAGCCGTACGCTGAAGACCAGGAGTCAGGAGAACGCGGCCTGGCAAGGGCACTCGGCGTGGCCACACCGCAGCTCGATGCCCTGGCCGACGAGATCCTCGCCGATCTTGCGGTCGACCCTCCGTTCGGTGTCGCGTGGTGGGCACCTTACCCAGGAGCGTCACGACGAATTCTGATCAGCGACCAACTGTACTCGTGCGCGACGAGCGTGGCGGCGAATCTGGGTGAAGCGGCGCTTCATCTTCTGGAGTTTCTGGAAGCTGTTGATCGCGAAAGCGACCACTTGGCAAATGTCGTCGCCATCAGCGATCGCGGCGACTTCGAGGTCAAAATGCCGAGGAGCCGGCATGCAGCCGACGACGCGATCTCGCACATGGCGGACCTCCACGTCATCGGCGTCGCGCGAGCGCTGTCCGCAGCCCTGGACTGTCTCGGCGGCGCCGTTACTGGCGTTCTAGCGCTGCCGACCAGCTTGCTCCGGTCGGACCTTGACAGCGCTAGGCGGGTGCTCGGCAGGCTGACTGACGACCGCTCGGCCGGTCGCCAACGCCAGCTCGATGCTGGCACCAGATTGGAGGCGCTCATCTCGGCATTAGGTCCACAGGGCTGGCTGACGTGGCTGCTCGCGTACCGGAACATGGTAGTCCATCGTGGTCGTCGGATCGTCGTCAGCCAACTTGTCCCGCGGCTGCCGGTGATCTACGGTCCTGACCGCAGACCGATTCCCCGGATGCGGGTGGTTCGCCATCTGCCACGTGACGCCGGACGTTCCGACATCGAGGTGCTTCTCGATCGTCCAACGCCACCGGTGTTGACTGAGGACGCGGCACGCACGCTCGACGGCGTGATCCGAAGCACCCATGCGCTGGTGGAAGGCGTGGCGGCACTGCTTCTCGAGGTGTGGCGGTGGCGCCGAACGAATCCCGCGGCCCTGCCTCAGCCGCCAGAGCAGTGGCGAGACGGGGTAGCGGCGCAGGAGACGGCCTTTCGGGGATACGCAGAAGGCTCGCACCCATACGAGCCGGCCCAGCTCACCGGACACCCCATCTTGATCCGGCGCATGCGTGGGGCGGCACTAAATGACGAGGTCCGAGAACAGTGGAATGGCTTTGACTGAGTTCTACTCGAACGCATTGAAGGAGCCGAGAGCACGCAGAACGCTGGCCATGGTGGACTCGAATCGCGTGGTCATGGAGACGGTGGGGACGCTGTCGGGCGGACGCGAAGTACCGTTGCCACGGGCCGCCGGGGCTGGGGCAGACGCGGCCTCACGGACCGCGGCCGGTCCGACGTTATCGTCGCCCGCTGGCGCAGTTCGGGCCGGTTCGGGCGTGGAATGGACTTCCTGACCGAGGTCGTTGTGGCAGTCTGCCATATACCGTTCGTATATGGCGCCACGTGCGCAATACGTGCGTCTACCCGGGCCGTTGAGCGGTTCTAGCGGATCTGGAGGAAGTCGAAATCCCGTAAGTTCTTTGTTTTCAACAGGTGGACGCAGTCCGAATCCCACCCTCTCCGCCAAACACACCTCCGGCGTGACGGCTCTCGCCGCTCACTGATAAGAACGCCAGTCGGGGCCGGATCCTTGCACCGGTCAGAGTGACCCGACGGGACCGTTCCCTCTCAGTCCGACACCTTCGGCCAGGCCGGCCCCTGCGCCGAAACGCTGCCAAGCTCGGGAGGACAGTGGTTGCTCCTCTTGACAAACTAGATAAGCGGCGTATCCTCTGTTCGTCTAGTTCATCTAGAGGAGAGGCGCGCATGTCGGTCGACCAGAAGTCGAGCAGCCTGGTGCAAGGCACGCTGCACATGCTGATCCTGAAGACGCTCGCGCTGGAGCCGATGCACGGCTATGGCATCGGTGTCCGCCTCGAGCAGATTAGCAAGGGCGTCTTCCAAGTCAACGCCGGATCCCTCTTTCCCGCGTTGCGCCGCCTGGAGCGCGACGGTCTCATTGCCGGCGAGTGGCAGGTCACGGAGAACAACCGGCGCGGCAAGTACTACGCGCTCACCGCGCAGGGCCGCGCGACGCTGAAGCGGGAGACCAAGGACTGGGAGCAGCAGACCGCCGCCATCACCCGAATCCTGTCGGCATCACTGGGAGACCTCTGATGCGAAGGCTCAGGCGCGTCGCGGCCGGAATCCTCGGTATGCTGCGGCGGACGCGCCAGTCGCAGGAGCTTGACGCTGAGCTCGAGGCATTCCTCGAGATGGCGATCGACGCCAAGGTCCGCACCGGCATCAGCCGCGACGCGGCGACACGCGCGGCTCGCTTGGAGCTGGGAAGTGCGGCCGCCGTCAAAGACTACGTGCGAGACGTCGGCTGGGAGACGGCACTCGAGACGACGTGGCAGGACGTGCGCTACGCCGCGCGGACGCTGCGCCGCTCGCCAGTCTTCACCGTGGTGACTGTCGTCTCGCTCGCACTTGGCATCGGTGCGAACACCGCGATCTTCACCCTGGTCAACACGCTGATGCTCCGATCCCTACCGGTGTCCCATCCGGAGCAGCTCGTTGAGCTGCTGAGTCGATATCCGGGGGAGCCGCGCATGAGTTCGTTCTCGTGGCGGCACTACGAGCACTTTCGCGACAACAACCAGTCGTTCACGGACCTTCTGGCGATGTCGCGGGCCCGCTTTCAGGTGACGGTGCCAGGACTGGAGCCGGAGACGATTGACGGCGAGTACGTCGCCGGCAATTTCTTCACCGGCCTAGGCGTGCGGCCGGCCCTGGGCCGCTTGATCGAGGCAGGAGACGATCAGGTGGACTCGTCGAGTGCGACGAGCGCCGTGGTCAGCTGGTCCTATTGGGCCAGCCGGTTACATGCGGATCCCGCGATCGTCGGCAAGACGATCGTCGTGAACGACGTGCCGGCGACGGTGGTCGGCGTTGCCCCGCAAGAGTTCTTCGGGCTTCAGGTCGGGATCAGCCCGAGCGTATGGCTCCCGGCCGCGCTGGAACCGGCCCTCCAGAAGCCGAGCCGTCGGATGGACGGCACACTGGGCGTCGGCATGCTGGCGCGGTTGCGGCCGGGCGTCACGCTAGATCAAGCCCTGGCCGAGATGCGTGTCCTCGACCGCTACCGGCTCGAGGATTTCGCAAAGAGCCGGTCGGCCGCGTTCGCGCGCGGCTTCACCATCGAACTGGCGCCTGCGGCCGCGGGACTGGCTGCACTGCGCGACCGCTTCGCCACCTCACTGCTCGTCCTGATGGCCGTCGTGGGGTTGATCCTGCTGATTGCGTGTGCCAACGTCGCGGGCCTCCTGCTGGCTCGGGCGGCGGCGCGGCAGCCTGAGACGGCGCTGCGCCTGGCGCTCGGTGCAGGCCGCGCGCGGTTGGTGCGACAGGTGTTGACCGAGTCGGTCCTGCTGTCCGCTATGGGCGGCCTGGCCGGTGTCGCCTTGGCATCGGCGGGCGCCGAGGCACTCGTGCGCCTCATGTTGTCCGGCCGCGAGTTCACGAGGCTGCCGCAGCGCATCGCGATTCAGACACAGCCCGACGCACAGGTGCTGATGTTCGTGACCGCCGTGGCCGTCCTGACGGCGCTGCTGTGTGGCGCGGTGCCGGCGTGGCACGCGCTGACCTCGGCGCCGGCACCGTCGCTCCGCGCATCGGGCGCCGCCGGCGAGACGCAGAGGCGACGCCTGTTCGGCAGGAGCCTCGTCGTGGCGCAGGTGGCGTTGTCGGTGCTGCTCTTGAGCGCGGCCGGCGTGTTCTTGCAGCATCTCTCGAATCTTCGCAGTCAGGACCTCGGCTTCCAGCGCGCGTCGCTGCTCCTGGTCACACTCGACCCGGCGAAGAGCGGGTATGCGCGTGAACAACTGTTCGCGCCGTACCAGAATCTGCTAAGACGCTTGAGCGAGATTCCGGGTGTCCGCTCGGTCACGCTGAGCGGCCTGACACCAATCTCCGGTGCGGGCGCGTCCCGTTTCATCAAGGTGGAGGGCTTCGAGGAGGCTCCCGAGGCGCGCCGCTACGTCCCGCTCAACTGGGTGGGGCCGAGATACTTCGAGACGTTTGGCACCCCGTTACTCGGCGGGCGCGATTTCGCGTTCTCAGACAGGGGCGGGCCGGCCGTGGCCATTGTGAACCAAGCGATGGCCCGCCACTACTTTGGCGACAGGAATCCGATCGGGGGTCGGTTTCAGCTCGTGGGTCCATCCAACAGCGGCATCACCGGCGCGCCGCCAGACCAGGTCTACGAAATCGTCGGAGTGGCTGCGGACGCAAAATACTTGGACCTGCGTGAGCCACCGCCGCGCACGATCTACCTGAACGCCTTCCAGGAGCCGCGCATGTTCAGCCGGTTTGCCCTGCGCACGTCGGGAGATCCGGCGGCGGTGGCGAGCGACGTACGGCGCATCGTGCAGGAGGATCTGAAGACGGTCGCGGTCGCGGACATGACGACGATGGACGCGCTCGTGGATGGGTGGATCGTGCCGGAACGTGTGATCGCGATGCTCTCCACCCTCTTCGGCGGCCTCGGCGCCTTGCTCGCCGCTCTGGGCGTCTACGGCCTGCTGGCGTACTCCGTGGCGCGTCACACCAACGAGATCGGGATCCGGATCGCCCTCGGCGCCACGCGCACGAACATCTCGCGTATGGTGCTCACGGGCGCCCTCGGGCTGGTGTGCACGGGCGTGGTGATCGGCGTGCCGCTCGCCGTCCTGAGCCGCCAGGTGGCCAGCCGGGTGGTGGCCGACCTACCGGCGGCCAGTGTGTGGCCGCTCGTGCTCGCCGCGACTGCGATGCTCGCGACTGCGATGGTGGCGGCCTACGTGCCGGCACGCCGAGCGTCGAAGGTGGACCCGGTCGACGCGTTGCGCCAATGACCGCACTCGTGCTTGTGCGCGAATCCGGAGTCACTGCGCGGAGTCTGTACCAAGAGCTCGGGTGCCCGAAGGATCTGACGGGTTCGAGCGGTTCCATGAGCACAGCACGAGGGGACGTGCGCTTTCACTGACGGCCTGCGATGAGTGTTCGCGCCCGAGACATGGTATACGGCGCCACGTGCGCAATACGTGCGTCCATCTCGGCTTTCGAGCGGTTCTGGCGGATCGGGAGGAAGCGGAAAGCCCGTAAGTCCTTTGGTTTCAATACCTGGACGCAGTCCGAATCCCACCCTCTCCGCCAATCACACCTCCGGCGTGACGGCTCCTGCCGCTTACTGATAAGAACGCCGGCCGGGCGCTGAACCTTGCGTCGGTCTGATTGGGCTGCGCACGCCCCTCGGCTGCCACACCGAACGGACGGCGGCCATGTGGCCGAGGGCCGGACGCCCTGCCTCGCTAGCCGACTCACGGCCTGAGCAGACCCGAGCGCTTCTGGAGTAGGATTCGCGGCCGAGCCATGTCGATGAGCCAGCGCCTGTCTCTACGGGGGGCCGCAGTTATGCGGGTCGCTCGTTACTCGCCCACGGTCGCCATATGAAAGTGCTGATCCTGCTTTGCGCCGCACTTGTCATGGCCGGGGCCCAGTACCCCGGCTGGTGGGTGCCGCCGGGGGGCGCGAGCGAAAAGAGCCCGCTCACGGCCACACCGGCGACGATCGCCCGAGGTAAAGAGCTCTTCGCCGCCAACTGTGCGCGTTGCCATGGGCCCGATGGCAAAGGCGGCGGCGAGTCGTCCTATGCGGCCGACCTCACCGACGACCTGCGCATCGAGCTCAACACCGAGGGCGTGCTCTTCTACAAAATCTGGAAGGGGCGCATGTCGTACGGCAAAGGGCCCAAGGAAGACATGCCGGCTTTCGAGGGCCGGCTCGAGAAGCCGCAGGTGTGGGCGCTCGTCGAGTATCTGAAGGTGCTGCGAACCCCTCGCCCCGCGGGCCGCATTGGCGACGTGGCGGCAGCGCACAGTGGGAACGGGAGCGACTAGTGGCGGACCAGACCACGCTTTCACGCCGCGGCTTCGTACGCTCGGTCGCGGCCACCGCCGGGGCCGCATCCCTCGGAGGACCTGTCGCCGCGCAAGGACCCGTGCCGCAGACGGTGGCCGAGGCCGCGCCGCTCTCGCTGCGCAACGTGTCGCGGTTGCCGGGACTGACGCCGCGTGGCGCCGGCTGGCTGCGTTTCCTCTGGGAGAAGGCGACGACACGCGACGACTGGAGCTCCGCCGGCATTCCGCATCCGTGGTGGGATCGGTATACGTCGCCGGTCGTCCTGAGCTATGGGCGGTTCGACCTGTCGTTCTCCGCCTACGGGCTGCTGCTCATGGCCGATCAGACGCCCGCCTGGCGCGAGGTCTACTCGCGCATCGCGGACGAACTGGC
>NZ_JALHPM010000058.1:0-33446 GCF_022842525.1 Luteitalea sp. | reverse complement strand
GCCCGGCCCGGCCGGGCGCGCATCTGACCCACACTCATCCGCGTTCACGCCCCCTCCTGTGGTGGTCGGAGCCGGACCTCAGGAGGTTGCATGTTGACTCGCGTCGCCGTTGGCGCTGCGCTGCTGTTCGTCGCTGTCGGACCCTCGCACGTCCTGGCACAACCCCGTCAGACCGCTGACGCGCTGATCGGTCGGTGGGACCTCGTCGTGCAGCGCGGCACGACCACGGCGCCGTCGTGGCTCGAGGTCGAGCGATCCGGATCGGCGACGCTCGTCGGCCAGTTCGTGGGATCGGGTGGCAGTGCGCGTCCGATTGCCCGCATCGACGTCACCGACGGCACCTTTCGCTTCGCCATTCCCCCGCAGTGGGAGAGCAATCCGCGCGACATTACGTTCGAAGGCCGCCTCGACGGCGACCGCCTGACCGGGTCGATGACGATGGGCGATGGCCAGACCGTGACCTGGTCCGGGACACGCGCCCCGCGCCTGCGTCGAGCGGCGCCGCCGGTCTGGGGCGAGCCGGTGACACTGTTCGGTGGCACCACCCTCGATGGCTGGACGCCGGTGGGACGGGGCGAGAGCCAGTGGCGCGCCGAAGGCGGCGTCCTGCACAACGTCAAGAGCGGCGCCAACCTGTTGACCGCGCGGACGTTCGACGACTTCAAGCTGCACCTCGAGTTCCGCGTGCCCAAGGGCGCCAACAGCGGCGTCTATCTGCGCGGCCGCTACGAACTGCAGGTCGATGACGCGGCCGGCCTGGAACCGTCGTCGCATCACCTCGGTGGACTGTATGGCTTCATCGCGCCGAGCGAGAACGTCGCCCGGCCAGCGGGTGAGTGGCAGACGATGGACGTCACGCTGGTGGGGCGGATGCTGACCTACACGCTCAACGGCACCACGGTGATCTGCAATCGCGAGATTCCCGGCATCACCGGCGGCGCGATCGACAGCGCCGAAGGCGAGCCAGGGCCCCTGCTGTTGCAGGGTGACCATGGCCCGGTGGAGTACCGCAATATCGTCATCACGCCGGCCACGGGCGTGCGATAGGGCGGCGGGTTCCGGCGCCGCGTCAGCGAGGGGCCGCTGACGCGGAGGTTCGGGGTGTCGCTGCGGCGAGCTGGCGGTCGATGTCGGCCAGCACGGCACGCGCGTGCTCGACCTCGATGGACGCCGGGCTCATCGTCTTCGACAGGAGGGTCACCGCTCGCGTGGCCTCGGCGCGCGCCTCGAGGTGCCGCTGTTGCGCCGCCAGCGCCGCTGCCAATCGAACCCGGGCGATGCCCGTGTAGCGCTGCTCAGGAACCGCAATCATCAAGCCGTCGAGGGCCATCCTGAGTCGCGTCTCGGCCTCGGCATGGCGGCCTTCCGCCAGGTCGACCGACGCCAGGTTCGATACCTGGTGCAGATAGAACTCGTGGTCGGCGCCAGCGCGTGCTTTCAGAATGGTTGCCGCCCGCTCGAACCGCGTGCGCGCCGTGGCCAGATCCCCCCGCTCACGCGCCAGGTCTCCCATCAGGCTCAGCGCACCGCCGACGCGGATGTGGTCGTCACCATAGACATCACGAAGGGTGGCGAGCGCGCGTTCGTACAGCGGTGCCGCTTCGCCCAGCCGGCCCTGATAGGCCAGAGCGCGTCCCAGCATCAGGGTGTTCGCGGCGGCCTTCGGATGTCCGGGGCCATACCAGGCTCCGCTGATCGCCACCGCCTCCCTGAACAACCGCTCGGCGGCGAGATACTCGGCACGATCCAGCGCGATGTTGCCGAGGTTGAACAGGTCCACGCCCACGTGCGGGTGCCGCGGGCCGAAGACGCGTCGATCGAGGTCGAGCGCTCGCTGGTTGACGTCCCGCGACTCGTCGATGCGGCCGACGTAGTAGAGACCATTTGCCAGATCGCCCAGGGCTTCGGACATCTCGGCGCCCGGGGGCGCCGCAGCGAGTGTGGCTGCCGCCGACTCGAGCAGCGGGATGGCTTCCGCGTAACGTCCATCCGCGACCAGCAGCTTGCCGAGGGCCGAAGTCGCGACCGCCACCTCGACCGAGTCGAGGGGATGGTGTCGTCGGGCGAGCGCGAGGGCGTGATCCACGAGTGTGCGGCCCTCGTCTAGCCGTGCCTGATCGATGCGCAGCAGCGCCAGCGCCAGGCGTGGACGGATGGTCCGTGGATCGTCGCGGCCGAAGAGGCGTTCGTGCGCGTCGATCGACGTGACCAGCAGTGGCTCGGCTCGATCGAGTCGGCCGAGCTTGTGGTAGAGGCCGCCGAACGTGTACTGGAGTTCGGCCTGCAGATCCGGCTCGCGCTGCAAGCTGTCGACGTTGCTGATGCCGCGGTCGAGCAGCGTCAACACCCGCAACTCCTGCGCCGGACCGGCGGCGCTGTCGTCGCCCTCGAACAGATTCAGCATGAGGCGATGGACTCGCTGCATCCGGGACTCGGACCGCATGGCCGCGTCACGGGCGGCCACCAGACGGACGTTGAACGCCAGCACGAGCGAGGCCAGCACTATCACGACCCCCGCCGCGACGGCCACGCCGCGCCGCTGCCGCCAGACGAACTTCCGCAGCCGGTAGAAGTGGAACCGGTCGACCGGGGCCTCGAGGGGCTCATGGTTCAGGAAGCGCACGATGTCGGCCTCGAGACGATCGACCGACGCGTAGCGGGACGCCTTGCGACGGTTGGTGGCTCTGGCGCAGATGGCGTCCAGTTCACGCCACTCCGACGACGAAGCTGTGGCCGCCAGCGGCGTCCCAGCCCTTGAGGACGGCGGGGGCGGGTCGCGCTGCAGCGCACGTGCCAGTTCCAGGGCCGTCGCCTGGTGGAGGGCGAGGGGGACGCTGCCCGCGATCAGGCGGTAGAGCAGGACCCCCAGCGCATGAACGTCGGCCTGGACATCGACCGCCTCGCCGGCGATCTGTTCGGGGGCGGCGTAGTCGAGCGAGAGCAGGTGGTGAACGGTGGTCGTGTGGTCGGCCAGTCGGCCTTCGTTCGTGAGCGACCGCGCGATGCCGAAGTCGAGCAGCTTCACCTCACCGTCGTCGCTCACCAGGACGTTGGACGGCTTCAGGTCGAGATGGACGACCAGTTGGCGATGCGCGTAGCTGACGGCGGCGCAGGCGTCTCGGAACAGCTGGAGGCGGTCGCGCAGGGCCAGGGTCTTTCGCTCGCAGTGCTCGACGATCGAGGCGCCCTCGACGTACTCCATGGCGAACCACGGGCGACCGTCGGTCACGCCGGCATCGTAGAGTCGGGCAATCGAGCGGTGACGCAGTCCGGCCAGCGTGGTCTGTTCGCGGGCGAATCGCCGCCGGCCGGCGGGTGAACTCCAGAGATCGTGGAGGAACTTCAGCGCGACGAGGTCGCCGAGGTCTTCGCGGCGGGCGAGATAGACCCAGCTCATGCCACCTTCGCCGAGATACCGCTCCAGCACGTACCGCCCCATGCGACCCGCCACCGTGCCGCCGGCGTCGGTCAGGAACGTGTGCGCGAGGGTGCCCGCATCCTGGGCAAGGACATCAGGCGCGTCCGCATCGGCCTGCAGCAGCGCCCCGACCAGCTGGGCGAGATCGGGATCGTCGACGGCGATCGCGGCGAGCGTAGAACGTTGCTCGGCAGCCGGCAGGGCGAGCAGTCGGTCGAACAGCGCCTCGACGTCGTCGTCGCGCGTGCTCATGCCGGGTCCGGCCGCGTCGGGCCCGGGGCGACCGTCAGCGTGTGGGCGAGATAGGCTCTGGCGAGGCGCAGTAGTCGTTGCGCGCGTTTCTCGGAGATATCCATCAGCGACGCGATCTCGACGACCTGGAAGCCGCCGAAGTACTGCAACTCGAAGGCCCTGGCCAGCATCGGGTTGGCCGCCGCGAGATCGTCCAGGGCCAGCCCCACCGCGAGCAATGCTGTCGGCGTCACCGTGGCGACACGACCGAGGGCTTCGTCGAGGGACACGCGCTGGAGCCCGCCGCCGTGCACCGTGGTGGCCCGCCTGCGTGCCGCGTCCAGCAGGATCTGCTTCATGGCCCGCACGACCGTGTAGGTCAGGTGCTGCGTCGACTCGGCCTCGAACCGGCCGCCCTGCGTCAGCTTGATGTACGCCTCGTGGACGAGCGCTGTTGGCGTCAGCGTGACGTCGCGGCCCTGGCGCCCGAGAGCCTTCGCCAACCGGCGAAGCTCCAGATACGCCACGTCGAACATCTCGTCATTGACGTTAGGGCGCTGCTGCGAAGCCATGAGGTGACTGCCACATAGACGTGCGCCCTCGCGCGTTCGGCACGGTGACGGTGCCGACGCGCCCTGCATGACAGGTCCGTTCCGAGAGGCCGCGATGTTAGCACGGTCCAACGGCGCAACCTACGCACCTGCCGATGAGCTATCGCCATGGTCCGTGTCCGTCGACCCAGGTCTTTCTCGACTTACAAGATAGAGGGATGAGCGCGCCGATGTAGACTCGGGCTCCTCCCAATCGCAGGTGTCCAGGCACCTCCGTGACCAGGCACGTCCCCGAGCAGGGCGACGTGCCCGGCCGACACGGTGGTTCCTATGGTTCGAACCCGGGTGTGGGAGCACATGAACGACTCCAGCAACGATGTTCCGGATCGGCTCAATGGCTGGAAGGAGATCGCCCTCGCGCTCGGCAAGAGCGTCCGGTCGGCGCAGCGATGGGAGAGCGAACTGGGACTGCCCGTCGAGCGCCTGACCGGGCCGGACGGCGGGCAGATCGTGCAGGCCAGCCGGCGTGAACTCGAAGCCTGGCGGCGGCATCGCGTCTCGAGTGGCGCCGATCAACCGCAGCCCGAGCCAGCCCTCCCCCGCATCGACACGAGCGAGACCGCCGGCGTCACCTCGGCACCTCCGTCGCCTGACGAGGAACGGATCGCAGTGTCGCCCGCCTCGCCTGTCCCGATCGTCTCGGCATCCCCTCGTCGCTCTCGCTGGTGGCTGTACGCCGCATGTGTGGCGGCGGGTGGCGCCGCGGGTGTCCTGCTGACCCTCGGCAGCATCCGCGTCGTCGGCACGGCGTCTCGCTTCGAGATCCACGGGACGGTGATCCAGGCGCTGACCGAGGAGGGGTACCCGGTCTGGGCGCACCACCTCGACGCGGTCGGCACCAGACCCGTGAACTCGTCGTCCTGGGGCGGTCGGGTGGGCGATCTCGATGGCGACGGGCACCTGGAGGCCGCCGTCCCGATCTCGTATGGGCCCCACGCGGGCGTCACCACCGACGCGTCGGACGAGGTGCGCGTCTTCACGCGGCGCGGCACCCTGCGATCGGTGGTGAAGCCGGATCTAGTGGTCGACCGCCAGGGCGTGCGCGAGTCCGGCCCGTGGTTGTTCCACTTGTCGGCTTTCTCGACGTCCGGCCCCGGTCGCCTGTGGACCGCGCATGGCGGCGTGACCGGACGGCCGTCGTTCGTCCTCGAGACGGGCGCGGACGGCACCTCGCGGGTGCGCTTCCTCGTGGCCGGGTCGGTGTGGGCGCTGGCGCACTGGGGCAGCGGCAGCACCGAACGTCTGGTCGTGGGCGGTTTCGACGGTATCAACGGCAAGGCATTCGTTGCCTCCGTGCGGCTCGACGGGCCCGGGTCGCGGTGGCCTGTGGACGCGCCAGTCCCGCGTTGTGACGACTGCGGGGCCGAGGCGCCCGAGGCCGTGGCGCTCCTACCCCCGGGCGAGCTGGCGACGGCGATGGGGCGGCCACACCCCTATGTGTTCAGGGTCCGCGTGGTCCGGGACCACGTCCTGGCCGAGACCGAGTCGGGCGTGCGCCCGGCGGCCCTCTTCCGGCTGGACCGTCGACTGACCGCAGTGCAGCAGCAGTGGCTGCCTCGTTACGAGTCCATGCATCGGTCACTCGAGGCGCAGGGCGTGCTGCGACATCCCATCGAGCAGTGTCCGGAGCGGCACGCGCTGCTCGACGTGCGGCACTGGCAGCGGCACACAGGCTGGACGACGCACCGGGTCGCAGCGGGCACGTTGGCTGGGGACGGCCGTGCCGTCGCGGCGTTGACAGAGGCTTCCGGGCTCGCGCCCGTCGTGCGGGCCTTGCAGTAGCGGGCCCGTCGGGGCCCATGTCGACCGCGCGCCTGACGCGTGCGGCGGGGGCCAATCGGGAAGACATGTGTCTTCCGGAGGCACGACTCCCGGGACACGTCACCCACGCCGGATGACACCCGTCGCGGTTGGTCCGGGACGGCAGACGCCAAAGCATGTCACGCCCCTGATGGCGCGACATGGCGTGAGGGCGGCGACCCCCACTCACGCCATCGTCTGGCCATCACTGCAGTGCACGCCGGCAGACGGCCGCAGGCCCTCGGCTGACGTGCGTCCGAGTCCCGTCAATCGAGGACGAACCATGTCGAGAGTCTTGACGTGCCTGGCCAGGCTGCTCACCACCCTGGCCCTCACCTGCGTCGTGGCGTCGCCGCTGTACGGCGACACCATTCGGGTGGTCACTGCCAAAGCCAACGTCCGTCTGAACCCGGCGGACACGAGCCCCATCCTGCTCGCACTGACGGCCGGCACCGTGCTCGACGACGCCACGCGCGAGGGGGCGTGGTTCCGGGTCAACCTGCCTCCCGACGCCAATGGCTTCAAGCGCGTTGGCTACATCGCGCACACCCCTGGTCGAAGTGCTCAGCGCCAGCACGGCGGCGGGTGCGTCGATGCACGCGGCGGCTCCTGCGTCGGCGGCGCCGACCGGGTCGACCGCCCCCGAGGTCATCGCGGTCCGCACGCCCGTGGCAGCGGTGCCCGTCCCCTCCGCTCGCGGCGAGACGGTCGCGGTGATGGACTTCGACTACGCCACGATCCGCCGCTGGTGGCGCGGCGACTGGGACGTCGGCAAGGGCATCGCGGATCTCATGGTGGATGAGCTGGTGAACAACAGCGCACTCCGGATCATCGAGCGCAAGAAGCTGATGGAGATTCTCGCCGAGCAGGAGTTCTCCAACAGTGATCGCGCGGATGTCAGTGCCGGCGACGCCGCGAAGATCGGCAAGTTGCTCGGCGCCCGATATCTCGTCTTCGGGTCGATCACGCAGTTCAGCCACGAGCAGGGCGGCATCGGCGGCGCGGCGCGGCTCCCCGTGGTGGGCGGCCTCGGCGTCAAGACCGGCAAGGCGCATGTCGGCATCTCGGCGCGGATGATCGACACCAGTACCGGCGAGATCGTCGCCAGCGGCAACACGAAGAAGACGGTCACTCGGCGCAGCGTGACGGGAGCCGCCGGCGCCGGCGGGTACGGTGGGGGGCTGTCCATCACGTCCTCGGACTTCCTGGACACGATCCTCGGCGAAGCGACGCAGGAGGCCATCAAGTCGACGACCGAGAGCCTCCTCGCAAGCAAGGCGCGCGCCCGGTAGCGGCAGCACGGCAGCCGTCGACAGCGGGGGAGACCCACATGATGACGAATATCTCAGCAGTGGCGCGGCGAGTCTGCACGGTCCTCGGTGTGCTCGCGTTGCACACGGTGACCCCGGACGCGGTACGGGCACAGACGCCGATGACCAATGGCGAGAACCACCTCGGGGCCATCACGCTGCCGGGGCAGGTGGACTCGTGGTCGTTCTCGGCCGCGCAGGGCGACGCGATCTCCCTGAGCCTCGGCGAGGTGCTCGGTCCGGGGCCTGACCCCGGCTTCTGGCCCTGGATACGGCTGCGCGGCCCGAGCGGCACCGAGATCGGCAACTCGTACGACGGCGTGGTGGCGCAGGTCGATGTGGTGGCGCCCTTGAGCGGGACCTACACGGTGGTGGTGGGCAGCAATGACGCGGGGCGGGACGCCCTCGGGTCGTATCGACTGACACTGGCACGGACGCCCGCACCGTTCGTGGTCCCGAGTGACGATGAGGGTGGCGACCTGACCAATGGCGTGAACCATCGAGGCAGGATTCACGTCGGCGACCTCGATCAGTGGACGTTCACGGCGGCGCAGGGGGATGCGCTGTCGGTCAGCCTTGGCGAGGTACTCGAGAGCGAGATCGATCCCGGGTTCTGGCCATGGCTCCGGCTGCGCAGCCCGAGCGGCGCGACGATCGGCAACACTTACGATGGCTGGGTCGCGCAGATCGACGTGACGGCGCCCCTGAGCGGCACCTACACGGTGATCGTCGGCACGGCCGACGCCGGGCGCGACGCGGTGGGGGACTATCAATTGACGTTGGCCCGGACGCCGGCGCCCTTCGTCGTGCCGACGGGCGACCAGGGTGGGGCCATGACCAACGGCTTCAATCATCCAGGCCAGATCCACCGAGGCGATCTCGATCAGTGGACGTTCACGGCCGCGCAGGGCGATGCGCTGTCGGTCAGCGTGGGCGAGGTGCTGGAGAGCGAAATCGATCCCGGGTTCTGGCCGTGGATTCGCCTGCGCAGCCCGAGTGGCGCAGAGATCGGCAATACCTACGACAACTGGGTCGCGCAGATCGACGTCACCGCGCCCCTGAGCGGCACCTACACGGTGATCGTCGGCACGGCCGACGCCGGGCGCGATGCGGTGGGCCACTATCAACTGCTGCTGGCGCGCACACCGGCGCCCTTCGTCGTCCCCACGGGTGACCAGGGTGGGGCCATGACCAACGGCTTCAATCATCCCGGCCAGATCCACAGGGGCGATCTCGACCTCTGGACGTTCACGGCCGCGCAAGGGGATGCGCTGTCGGTCAGCCTCGGCGAGGTGCTCGACAGTGAGGTCGACCCAGGGTTCTGGCCATGGATCCGCCTCCGCAGCCCGAGCGGCGCGACGATCGGCAATACGTACAACGGCTGGGTGGCGCAGATCGACGTGACCGCGCCCCTGAGTGGCACCTACACGGTGATCGTCGGCACGGCCGACGGCGGACGCGACGCGGTGGGCGACTATCGATTGACGTTGGCCCGTACGCCGGCGACCTTCGTCGTCCCGACCGGCGATGACGGCGGCGCCATGACCAACGGCGCCAACCATCGCGGCGTCATCCACCTCGGTGACCTCGACCAGTGGACGTTCACGGCGGCGCAGGGGGATGCGCTGTCGGTCAGTCTCGGCGAGGTGCTCGACAGCGAGGTCGACCCGGGTTTCTGGCCGTGGATTCGTCTGCGCAGCCCGAGCGGCGCAGAGATCGGCAATACCTACGACAACTGGGTGGCGCAGATCGACGTCACCGCGCCCCTGAGCGGCACCTACACCGTCGTCGTCGGCACCGCCGACTCGGGGCGCGACGCGGAGGGCGAGTACCAGTTGACGCTGGCCCGCACGCCGGCGCCCTTCGTCGTCCCGACCGGCGACGACGGCGGCGCCATGACCAACGAGACGAACCACGAGGGCGCGATCCACGTGGGCGACCTCGACCAGTGGACCTTCCGCGCCGAGCAGGGGCGAGCTCTGGTCGTGGCCATCAGCGAGGTGCCCGGCGGCGAATCCACGCCCGACTTCTGGCCGTGGATCCGCGTGCGCACGCCGACCGGTACGACCGTGGGCAACACCTACGCCGCGGCCAGTGCGCAACTGGCGCTCACCGCTCCCGTGAGTGGGCTGTACACCGTCGTCGTCGGCACGGCCGATGGCGGACGCGACGGCGAAGGGCGCTACCTCCTCCGCGTCTCGGGTGCCAGCGCGTGCGCGCCGACGGTGTCGTCCACGATCATCACGGCGCCCGAGGGTGGCGGGACCGGCACCCTCGCGGTCGCGACACTCCCCAGTTGCACCTGGACCGCCTCCAGTAGCGTGCCATGGGTGACGCTCACCCCGGGCAGTGGCGACGGGCCGGGCACCGTCACCTACACGGTGGCGGCAAGTCCTGGCGGCACCGCGCGCGCCACGACGGTGAACGTGGCCGGCACGCTGGTCACCGTCACCCAGTCGCCGGTCGCCACAGCCGGCGACTCGGATGGCGATGGCATGTCGGACGAATGGGAACTGAAGGTCGGCCTGGATCCGTTCCGGGTCGACGCTGGCGAAGACGCTGACGGCGACGGCCGGTCGAACCTGCAGGAACTGGGCGACGGTACGCACCCACGCGGGTTCGTGATCACCTACCTCGCCGAGGGGGCTACCGGCGCGTTCTTCACGACGCAACTGGCACTTGCAAACCCCACCGACACGGAAGCTCACGTCCTCATCCGATTCCAGAGGGGCGATGGCCGGGTGTTCCGGTACGACGTGCCGATCGCGCCGATGGCACGGCACACGCTCGACGTCGCCACCGTCGCCGGCCTCTCGGCGGCGGAGTTCTCGACGCTCATCGAGGCCGACGTCGCCATCGTTGCCGACCGCACCATGTCGTGGGACGCGCGTGGCTACGGCGCGCATGCCGAACGCGGGCTGGTGACGAGGGCGGCCACCACCTGGTACCTCGCGGAAGGCGCCACGCATTCGGGATTCGAGCTGTTCTACCTGATCCAGAATCCGACCACCGAGGCGGCGACGGTCCAGGTGACCTACCTCAGGCCCGCCCCGGCGCCACCGCTGACGAAGACGTACACCGTGGGCCCCGCGAGTCGCTTCAACATCTGGGTGGACAACGAAGCCCTCGTCGATCCGGCACTGGCGCCGCTGGCGGCCACCGACATTTCAGCCATTGTCACCTCGACCAACGCGGTGCCGATCATCGTCGAGCGGTCGATGTACCTGCACGCGGCCGGTGCCACGTTTGGTGCCGGACACGAGAGCGCGGGCGTGACCGAACTGTCCACCACCTGGTTCCTCGCCGAGGGCGCCACCGGGCCGTTCTTCGACCTGTTCGTCCTGATTGCCAACCCGACGACCAGTGACACGGTCGTCGAGGCGAAGTTCCTGTTGCCGTCGGGTGACGTCCTGACGAAGCAGTATCCGGTGCCTGCACTGAGCCGTTTCAACATCTGGGTCGACCACGAAGACGCCAGACTCGCCGATACCGCGGTCTCGACGACGATCACGTCACTCGGCGGTGTGCCTGTGGTGGTGGAGCGGTCGATGTGGTGGCCGGGCACGCCTGCGGCGGCGGGGTGGTACGAGGCGCACAACTCGCCCGGGTCGACCACGACGGGCACGGCGTGGGCCCTCGCGGAAGGCGAGACCGGCGGTGCGCGCGGACGCGAGACCTACGTGCTCATCGCCAACACGTCCGCCTTCGACGGTCAGGCGCGCGTCACGCTGCTGTTCGAGGACGGGACGACAGCGACGAACACGTTCCCACTGACGGCGAACAGTCGCTTCAACGTGGCGATGACTGCGATGTTCCCGGCGTCTGCCGACCGGCGCTACGGGACGCTCGTGGAGAGCCTTGGCGACACGCCGGCGCAAATTGTCGTCGAGCGCGCCATGTACTGGGACGCCACCGGCCAGGTGTGGGCGGCGGGGACCAACGCGCTGGCGACGAAGGTGCGGTAGAGCACGCACGAGGCGGCCGCGGCCCCCCAGGCCCGGCCGTCGAGTGGCACCATCTCGCATGCATCTTGCAGGGCCTCTGGCAAGGGTGTGAGGACGCCAGGGGAGAGTGACATGCCAGAGAAGAAGACCGTAGCCGAGGCTCGCAAGGCCAAGCGCGAGGGCAAGGCCCCATCGACACAAGCCGGGGCGTTCGTCCGCGAAGAGATCGAACACATCCGCGACGGCGAGCACGGCGCGCGCTCGGCCAAGCAGGCCATCGCCATCGGGCTGTCCAAGGCTCGTCGGGCTGGCGTGAAGTTGCCTGACCCACCACAGAGCGCCAGCGCGCGCACCAAGGCCGGAGCCAAGCGCGACGGCGCACGTGCCGACAAGGCGACCCGGCCGTCTCGCGCGCGGTCGCGGGCCGCCAAAGCGGCGCTGGAGCACGAACCGCACGCCGCGGCGTCGAGCACGGCGTTGTCGAGACACGCGAAGGCCGCGGCGAAGCGACGTCCGGCCAAGGCGCGCAGTGAGGCGGCGAAGAAGGCCGCCCGGACGCGTGCACGCCGGAAGGCCTCCTAGGCTGGCGCGTCTGCTGGCCCCTTCACGGAAGAGGAGATCAGGAAAATGTCCGTACGATCATCGTTGACTCGTGTATCGATTCAGACCATCGCATCAGTGGCGGTTGCCATGCTTTCGTGGGGCACTCCGGCTGAGGCGCAGGAGCGCTTCACCGCCCAGGCCGTCAACATGTCCAACGTCGGGAACTCCGGCGCCGTGGGCATGGTGGACATCATCATCGAGCGCTACTCGACCGAGGACGAACGCAATCGCTTCCTGGCCGCGCTGACCGAGAGAGGGAACGATGGGCTCCTCGAGGCGTTCCAGAAGGCCCCCAGCATCGGCAGGGTCGGTCCCACGGGACGCCTCGGGTTCGACATCCGCTATGCGGTCGAGATGCCCGGGGAGGACGGCGGTCGGCAGATCGTCATCGCCAGCGACCGACGGATGTCCTTCCTCGAAGCGTCCAATCGCCCGCGTACGGTCGACTATCCATTCACCGTGGTGCAGTTGAAACTCGACAACTCTGGCAAGGGGGAAGGCAAGGCGTCCGTCCTCACGCGCATCGAGGCCGACAAGCGCAACAACGCCATCGTGCTCGAGAACTTCGCCAGCCGGCCGGTCGACCTGATGAGCGTCCGGTCTCTCGGAGGCAAGGTCAAGGGCACGACGCAGCGCTGAGGTGCTGCGGCACACCCGGACGTCGCGGGCCGGGGCCAGGCAGCGCTCTTGCACGTCCTACCGGACATGGTGCGAGCGCGCAGAGAATCAGGTGAGCGTCTGCTTTCCGATGAGCGGCGGCAGGTCGATCGCACATCGGCGCTCGCCGTCGTGCTGGCGGTCCTCGCCTGCGGCGCCGGCTGCGGCGGGCCTGCCGAGTCGGCCGCGGCAGGCACACCACCGGATGGGCCTCGGGTGGTGCCAGCGGTCGAAGTGCTCGCCGCGCGCACCGGCCGGCTGCCGCTGAGCGAGCGGCTCACCGGGACGGTACGCGCTACGGGCGAGGTGGCGATCTATCCACAGGCCACGGGCTCCATCGCCGAGGTGCTGGTGCAGAACGGCAGTCGTGTCGCCAGGGGCGATGTGCTGGTGCGCATCCGCAGCGTCGGCACCGGCGCGCAGGTCGACCAGGCACGGTCAGGTCTGGTGGTCGCCCAGGCGGCCGAACGCGAGGCTGAAGCGATTCTCGAGCAGTACGAGTCGCAGTACGACCGCTACGCGAGTCTCGGCGAGCGTGGCCTCGTCGCCGCCGACACGGTGGCGACCCTGCGCAGTCAGGTGCAGGCGGCGCGCGCGTCCCTCGCCCGCGCCAGGGCCGAGGTCGCCCAGGCGCGCGGGCTGATCGGCGAGCGTGCCGATGTGCAGGCCCAGAGCACCGTGCGGGCACCCATCGCCGGCCGGGTCGGACAACGCAACGCCGAAGTGGGCATGCGCGTCGACCCTCAGACGCCGTTGTTCACCATCGGTCGCCTGGAGACGGTTCGCGTCGAGGTGCCAGTGAGTCAGGACCTGTTGCCGACCCTGGCGAAGGGGCAACGTGTCGAGATTGTCGTGCCCGGCCGTGCCTCTCCCGTGACGGCCGAGGTCTCCCGCATTTCGCCCTTCCTCGACAACGCGTCGTACACCGCCGAGGTCGAGATCGACGTGCCCAACACGGACGGCACGCTCGTGCCTGGCATGTTCGTCAGCGTCGACGTATTCCACGGCCAGACCGCCGACGCCACGCTCGTGCCCGTCAGTGCCCTCTTCACGCATCCGACCACCGGCGAACGCGGCGTCTACATCGCGTCGGCCTCCCCGCCGCCGGGGACGGCTCCGGTCGAGGGCGAGGCGACGGCCGGGGTGCGCAGCGACCCGATCGACGTGACGTTCCGTCCGGTCGAGCTCCTGGGCGAAGGGCGTGGCGTGGCCGGGGTCGACGGCGTGCGCGAGGGCGAGTGGGTGGTGGTGGTCGGGCAGCACCTGCTGGCCGAGCAGACGGCCTCCACGGCCCCCCGTGCCCGGCCGCGCGCCATCGCCTGGAACCGGGTGCTGGAACTTCAGCGCCTGCAGCGCGGCGACCTGCTGGAATCCTTCATGGACCGGCAGCAGCGGCTCGGCCTCGGCGCCGACCCCGAGGGGGCGTGACCCATGAGTCTCACGGACCTCGCCATCCGGCGTCCTGTTGCCACCACGATGCTCTACCTCATCGTCGTGTCTCTCGGCGCGGTGGCGTTCCTCTACCTGCCCGTCGACCTGTTGCCGCGCATCGAGTTTCCCCGCCTCTCGGTCACCGTGACGTATCCGAACGTCGGTCCCGAGGAGATGGAAACCATCATCACCGACCCGCTCGAGAATGCGCTCTCGGGCATTCCGCAACTCGAACGCCTGACGTCGCGCTCCGAAGAAGGGCGCAGCCGCATCACCCTCGAGTTCGGCCAGCAGACCAGCATCGACGAGGCGGCCAACGACGTGCGCGCGGCGCTCGACCGCATCCGCGACGACCTGCCCCTCGAAGCCGAACCGCCCGCCATCTGGAAGTTCGACGCCGATGCCCAGGACATCGTGTCGCTCTCGGTGGCGTCTCGACGGGACCTGTCCGGGACCACGCGGTTGCTGGAGCGTGAACTCTCGCAGCGGTTCGAGCAGATTCCCGGCGTGGGCGCCATCACCATCGTCGGTGGGGTCTATCGCGAGATCCAGGTGCAGTTGCGCCGTGACCGCCTTCGCGCCGCCGGACTGACCGGCGACGATGTGGCGGCCGCGTTGCGGACCGAGAACGTCCAGTTGCCGGGGGGCAACGTCAGGGCCGGCGTCAACGACCTCTACGTGCGCACCCGGGGCGAGTACCGCGACCTCGCCGAAATCGGCAGCACGGTCGTGTCGACCACCGAGAGCGGCGTGCCGGTCCGCGTGCGCGATCTGGCGACGGTGGTCGACGGCTATCAGGACGTGGCGAACCTTGCGGAGGTGAACGGCCGCCCGGTCGTGCGGCTGCGGGTGCAGAAGCAGAGTGGCGCCAACACCGTGGCCGTCGTCGATCGCATTCTCGAGGAGGTGGCGGCGATCAACGCCGAGCGCGAGGACGTGCATGTCACCGTCGACCGCGACCAGAGCCAGTTCATCCGCGAGTCCATGGCCAACGTGCGATCGTCGGCGCTCTTCGGCGGCCTGCTGGCGGTCGTCGTCCTCTACGTGTTCCTGCGCAACGGGGCCAGCACCGGCATCATCGCCCTGGCCATCCCCATTTCGATCGTGGCCGCGTTCGCGGTGCTGTACTTCGCCGGGCTCACGCTCAACCAGATGACGTTCGGTGGCCTGGCCCTCGGCATCGGCATGATCGTGGACAACGCGATCGTCGTCATCGAGAACATCGTGCGCCAGCGCCAGCAGGGCCGTGACCCGGCCGCGGCCGCCTCGATTGGCACGCGGGAAGTGGCGGGCGCGGTGGTCGCCTCGACGCTGACGACGTGCGTGATCTTTCTGCCGGTCGTCTTCATGCGGACCACGAGCGGACAGCTCTTCCAGACACTGGCGCTCGTGGTGGTCTTCACGCTCGGGTGCTCGCTGCTGGTCGCACTCACGCTGGTGCCGGTGCTGGCCGCACGATGGCTCACCGTGCCGTCGGCGGCGTCCACGGTGGCACCCTCGCGTGTCGCCCGGGCGTTTACCTGGATGGATGTCCGCTACGAGCGGGCGCTGCACGGCGCGTTGGCGCACCGTGCGGTGGTGGTGGGCAGCACGATCGCGCTGGCGGTCGTCGCGGGGGCGGGCTGGACGCGCATCCCGGTCGAACTGGCGCCTGAGCTCGACACCGACACCATCGACGTCGAACTCGAGATGGGACGCGGCACGAGCATCGCCGTGGCGCGCACCTATCTCGAGGAACTCGAGCGCCTCGTGCGCCCGGTGCTGCCGGAGGGGCAAGTTGCGTCCGTGGCGACACAGATGTGGAGCGACAACGCCGAAGTCGAGATCCGGCTCGTCGAGGCATCTCGTCGCACCATCGACCCGTCGGTCCTCGCCGATCGCCTGCGTGATGCCACCGCCGGTCGCATCCCCGGCGCGGAGGTTCGCGTCGATGCCCAATCGGGCCTGTGGATTCTCCGTCGCATCTTCAGTGCAAGCGGTGGCGATGAAGCGGTCGAAGTGCAACTGCGCGGCTACGATCTCCCCACGGCCGTGAGCCTGGCCCGTGAGGTGCGGACCCGCATGGAGCGCGTGCCCGGGGTCGTCGAGGTCGACATCTCCCAGCAGGAGGGCCGGCCGGAACGCAACCTCTACTTCGATCGGGCGCGTATCGCCGATGTGGGGCTGTCGGTGCAGGAGGTGGCCGCCGCGGTCCAGACCGGGGTGGCCGGGAGGCTCGCGGGGTACTTCCGTCAGGGCGGTCAACAGTTTCCGATCACGGTGCGGCTCCAGCCGGATGACCGCCTCGCCGCCGACGATTTGCGCGCGCTGCCGATTCGTGCGCCGGGCGGGCAGGTCCTGCCGCTCTCCGCGCTGGTCAGACCCGAGTCGGCGCGCGGCCCCACGACCATCGATCGGATCGACGGGCAGCGGGTCACCTACATCACCGCCAACCTCGCCGCGGGAGTGGCGCTCGGCGATGCCGTCGCCGGCATCCGCCGCACCACGGCAGACCTGCCGATGCCCCAGGGATTCTCACTGACCTTCGGCGGCGCCTGGCGGGAACAGCAGCGGGCCTCGCGCGACTTCGCCATCGCCATCGCGCTGGCGCTCGCGCTGGTCTACATGGTCATGGCCGGTCAGTTCGAGCGCTATCTCGATCCGCTGCTCGTCATGACCAGCGTCCCCGTGGCCCTGGTCGGCGTCGTACCGGCGCTCCTGCTCACCGGCACCACGCTCAACGTGCAGAGCGTCATGGGCATCGTCATGCTCGTGGGTATCGTGGTCAACAACGCCATCGTGCTGGTCGACTACATCAACCTGCGTCGCCGGGAGGACGGCCTCGGGCCCCGCGACGCCGCCATCGCGTCGGCACGCGCGCGTCTCCGGCCCATCCTGATGACGACGGCGACGACGGTGCTGGGGTTGCTGCCGCTGGCGCTGGGGTGGGGCGAGGGCGCCGGGCTGCAGGCGCCGCTGGCCCGCGTGGTGGTGGGCGGCCTCACGGCGTCGACGTTCGTCACGCTGCTGCTGGTGCCGGTGCTGTACGTGACCCTCGCCCAGTGGCGTGAACGCCACGTCCCCGCCCGGCAGCCCCTGCCGACACCCGGGCGTGCGTAACGCGCGCCGTGTCGGCCGCGATCGTGCAAAGCCACCTGGCATGGCTGACTACCCGCGGTTCCTCACCATGATCGCGACCTCCACCATGGTCATGTACGGCCTGATGTACCTGAACACGTACGCCCTGTCGCATGTGTACTTCAGCGAGACCCGGTTGTACATGGCCGTGGTGATGGGTGCGGCGATGGCCATGGTGATGTTGCTGTTCATGCGCGGCATGTACCGGAATGGAGGCGTCAATGCCCTGATTTTCGGTGCAAGCGCGCTGGGCCTTGTCGTGGGCCTCTGGCTCGTCAGAAGTCAGACGACCGTAGAAGACGCCTCGTGGATGCGGGCCATGATCCCGCACCACTCCATCGCCATCCTCACCAGCGAACGTGCGCGTATCACCGACCCGCGCGTGAGGGCCCTGGCAGACCAGATCATCGAGAGTCAACGCCGGGAGATCGACGAGATGTCGCGGCTGCTGGTCGAGCTCGAGCACGGCCGGTGACAAGGACAACGAGATGGCGACATGCCGCGATTCACTCGCGATATGTCGTCATTGTGACGGCGAGTGAAGCGGAGTCACGCGCGACACGCGGGGTTCTGGCGGAATCGTGCGGACGAGCGATGGCCCGCAAGCCGCATTCGAACGTTCCCGGACGGGAGGGAACGACGAGTGGCGACGTGGCGATGTCTGGGAGCGGTCATCCTGTTGGGCGTGTGGCGGGCAGGACTGGCGCATGCCGACGCAGGCGACGCGCATCTGGACCGCCTGCGCGCGCTGATGGGGGCACTTCGCAGTGACAGCGTGGCGCACGCCGCGTCGATCGCGGACGCCTACGAGCAGGAGGCGCCGTCGCTGACGTTCGCCGACCGCGACGCGCTCCGCGCGGCACTGCAGCAGGGCACCCTCGTGCCGATGCCTCCCGATGCGGCATCGCTCAACCTGGTGCTGCGCGTCGCGGGCGCGCACCAGATCGGCGAGATGGACCCCGCCCATCAGACCCTCTACCTCGGCGCGCGGCCCGAAGTGATTGGCATGCTGCTCGACATCGCCTCGCGGGTGCCGTCCGGTCCGCTCGACGTCACGAGCCTGGTGCGCCACGCGGGATACCAGCGGCGCCTGTCCCGCAGCAACCCCAACGCCCGCACGGACGTGCCGACGCACGTGATGGGCCTGGCGGCGGACATCTCGGTGCTCAACCGTCCCGTCTCGCACGCGCGTGAGCTGCGCGATGTGCTTCGGGCGATGGCCGCGGCTGGCGACATCCACGTGGTCGCCGAGCGGCGCCACGTCGTCTTTCACGTGGTGCCAACCGCCGCGCAACGGCCCTTCTTCGCGGCGTTCGCCCAGGCCCTGGTGACGGCACCGACACTGGACGGCCTCTACCCCTGGCGCCGTGTGCGTGGCGTGGGTCGGGATGTGCGCAGCCCGTTCCTGACGCCACCCGTGCCCGAGGTGCCGGTGCTCGCCTGGGATGATGTGCCCGCGGTAGCGCGTCTCGCGGTCACGGCGTGGGCGATGCCGTCCGCACGTCCGATCGCGGTCGTCGTCGGCGGCGTGGCGGGGGTGGGCGCCCTCGCCGTGGTCGCGCGCCGCATGCACCGGTGTCGCCGACGGCCCACCGGGACGGCTCCGCGATCACGTCGGCGTCGGTCGTCGGTGATGGCGCGTCACCTCGCCACGGCGACGGTCCTGGCGATGACGGTGCCGACGCTCCGTGGCCGTCCGGCCGAGGCGCCGATGCTGCTGCCCGTGTTGCCTGCCATCGACCCCTTCGTCGCCTTCGTCGATCGCACGCCCGTGACCGTCACCGTGACCGCCGGCACCGAGCGGCTGCCGACACGGGTGACTGCCGATGACCTCCAGACGGACGCGGCGCTCTGGCGCCGCATGCACCTGGCGGACTGGAACGTCGTGCCGGACCCTTTGCGGCGGGCGGGCCTGGACGCCATGGTGGCGCGCTACGCCGACCTGTTCGCGAATCCGTCCCTCTGGGCGAGCATGGGCCCGACCGATTGGGACCAGGTGCCGCAGCCGATTCGCACCGCGGTCTTTCGCCAGATGGTGCGCTACTGGACGGCGCACTACCGGCTCGGCGCCGCCTGGCACCATGACGAGGAGGTCGTGGCCGACACGGTCGCCGCCGTCGTGATGTCGGAGTCGTGGTTCGACCATCGGGGGCAACTCGTCAACCGTGACGGGTCGCTCGATGTCGGCCTGGCGGGCGCCTCCGAGTTCGCGCGCGTCAGACTCCGCCAGCTGCATGCGGCAGGACGCGTCGACGTGGCCTTTGCCGATGGCGCGTACCTCAACCCGTGGAACGCCACACGGTTCGCCGTCATCTGGATGACCTTGCTGCTGGAGGAGGCCGAGGGCGACCTCCACCTGGCTGTCCGCGCCTACAACCGGGGCATCGCACGCGCCCGCGACGCCAGGGGCACGGCGTACCTCGAGGCCGTGACGCGACGTCTGGATCGCTTCGTCCGCAATGGCGATGCGCCGCCCGCGTGGACGCATCTGTGGCGCCGGGCGCGGCAGCTCGAGGATCGTCGCTGGCGCATCGGTCCGCTCGGCGACCATGGCGACGAGCACAGCTGACGCGTCAGGGGGCGCTTTCGGCGTCGGCCTGGCCGGCCGCCCATGTGCTCCTGAGGCGAACCTCCGTGCGCGGATACGCGCCGACGATCCGTCCGACATGCGCTGGGGCAGCGAGCTCCACAGACGCCCGCAGGACCAGTCGTGACATCCACGCGCGACGGCTGCGTACCGGCACGAGATAGCGCAGTGTGCAGTTGGTCCAGGCATCGGCCGGAGAGAGGTAGACCCGGGGCACGGCGTCGACATCGAAGTCGAGACGCTCGGATCGCAGCAGCACCTGGTACGTCTCCACGGCGCTGGCCATGTCGTCGCCGAGTTCGTCGTGGGCCATGCGCTCGAGCACGTCGATGGTGTACGCCAGGTCGCTCTCGTTGGTGACGCCGAACGTGACCTCATCCCAGACGAAGGGGAAGTCCCGGCTGTAGTTGACGATGTTCGAGCGGAGCACTTCCCAGTTCGGGAAGGTGATGAGCGCGCCCGTGGACTGGGCGGCCCGCACGGCCTTGTCGGGTCCCCCGGCCTCCCAGACGGTGGTCGTCAGCATGTCGATGCGATAGACGTCGCCGAACACGTCGCCCACCGCGATGCGATCGCCCACGCGGTAGTAGCCGCGGAAGGCGTTGAGGATCCAGCCGGTGAAGCTCTCGATGGGGGTCTGCAGGGCCCACGACGCCGCCAGTCCGAGCAGTCCGACCGACCCGACCATGGCCCGCACGTCGCCCGCCAGCACACTGAGCACCGCGACGGCGGTTCCGAGATAGATCAGCAGGGTCGCGATGGCCTGCACCGCGGCGCGGCGCTGCCACTGCGCAGCGGTCCGTCGAAGCATGGCCGCGACGGTACGTCGCAGGAGCCAACCGATGCCGAGCAGCACCAGGGCGAGGCCGATGCGCGGCAGCAGGCCGTAGAAGCTGTAGAGCAGCGCCGTGACGGTCGAGGTCGCTTCGGCAACGACGGCGGCCGTGTCCGGGGCAACCGCGTCGGCGTGGTCGCCGACCTGCAAGCCAGCGACGGTGGTGTCGGTGAGCATCAGGAGCAGCCCGGTGATGGCGACCGCCACCACCGAGCCCCCGCGGAACCGGCGCAGTTGCTGTTGTGCGCGCTGTCGGTAGGCGGCCCCGCTTGCCACGTGCCGTGGTCGAGGGCGCGTGCGCCGCGCCACCGGTCGCGACGGCGTGGCCCGAGTGCTGCGGCCCTGCACCTGTCCGGTGCCTGTACGCAAGTGTGGATGGCCTGACATGACAGGGCGCGCTGCTGCAAGCGCCGAGCCAGTCCGGCGCCCCGTCCGGACTCTGGTGCGGCTCAGGCCCCGGACGCGTCGTCGGCTGACGTCGGGGAGGTGCCTCGTGGCCGCTGGATACCGAGGCGCTTCATCTTGGAGTGCAGGGTGGTCGACTTCACGCCGAGGGCTCGTGCCGCCCCGTGCTCGCCGCTGACGCGCCAGCCGCTCGACTCCAGCGCGCGCAGGATGGCATGTCGGTCGGCGTCGTCCAGGGTCGTGACGGCGGGGACGTCCATCGGCGCCGGCGCTGGCGTCGGCGTCGGCGCCGTGGCGACCGGGACGAACGACGCCGTCGCAGCGCGCTGCAGGGCGATGGCGTCGGGACGGACGAGTCTTCCGGTCGTCAACAGCACCGCGCGTTCGACGACGTTCTGCAGTTCGCGCACGTTGCCCGGCCACTCGTGCGACACGAGCCGCTCGAGCGCGTCCGGGGTGAAGCCGTCGATGGTCCGGCCGATCTGATCGGCGCATCGCCCCGCGAAGAACGTGGCCAGCAGCGGGATGTCGCTGCGTCGATCGCGCAGGGCCGGGAGCCTGATGGGAAAGACACTGAGCCGATAGAAGAGATCCGCGCGAAAGGCGCCGGTGGCTCGCCCGCGATCGAGGTCGACGTTGGTGGCGGCGACGATGCGCACGTCGACCGGGATGGGACGGGTGCTGCCGACGCGTTCGACGAGGCCATCCTGCAGCACGCGGAGGAGCGTGGCCTGCGAGTCGAGTGGCAGGTCGCCCACCTCATCCAGAAACAGCGTGCCGCGGTGGGCGAGTTCGAACTTGCCGGGCTTGGCCTGGACGGCGCCCGTGAACGCGCCGCGCTCATGTCCGAACAACTCGCTTTCGATCAGTGACTCGGGCAGCGCCGCGCAGTTGACCGGCACGAACGGGCGTCCGGCCCGCCGACTCGCCTGATGAATGGCGCGGGCCACCAGTTCCTTGCCGGTGCCCGTCTCACCCGTCAACAGCACGGTGACGTCGGCCTGTGAGACGACGTCGATCTCGGCCCGCACGCGATCCATCGCGGCGCTGGAGCCGATCAGGGCGTGACGGGATCCGGTGTCACTGCGCAGCGCCCGGACCTCGTCGCGCAGTTGTTGGCGCTGCTCGAGCGCCTCGCGCAGTTGCTCGCGGTCGCGCTCGCTGTGTTCGTAGAGCCTGGCGTTCTCGATGCTGATGGCGGCCAGCGCGGCCAGCGCTTCGAGCCGGGCGAGATCCGGCGCATCGGGCGGATGGGCGGCCGAGAACCGCGGCGAGTCGAGCGCGAGGACGCCGACGGCGCGCTGGTCGAACACCAGCGGGACGAGCAGCACCGAGCGCAGGCCCGATTGCCGCATGCGCTCGGCGTCATACCATCCAGGCTCGTCGTGCACCGCCGGCACGAAGACGACCTCGCGGTGCGACAGCGCCCGGCCGACGAGGCCGGCTTCCGACGGGATCTCGAGGCCGGCATAGCAATCGGCGCCGCGACCACGAAAGACGCAGACCTCGAGCTGGTGCGTCGTCTCGTCGAGGAGCAGGATCCACGAGGACGTGGCGTCGAAGAGCACTTCCGCGGCGGCCAGCGTGGCATCGCACCGATGCTTCACGTCCAGCGACTGGCTGAGCTGGTACAGCGCGCGGAAGACGGCCCGCTCGCCTGTAGCCAGCTCTTCGAGTCGCGCCGTCGCATCGGTCAACGCATGGGTGATCACCTCGCGGCCCTCCGGAAACCTGACGTCTCCGCAGTGTACCGCTGCCCCGGCGCCTGGTCGGACGGTCGTGCGCCAACCGAGACTCACCGACTCGACACCTGCGCCTCCGGCGCCCGCGCCAGCAGGCTCAGCAGCCGCGCGTACCGTGCGTCGGCCTTTGCAATGCGATCACGATACTCGTCCTTGTCCAGCTTGGCGTCCTTCCAGCGCCCATTGCAGGCGAGGCTGTCACCGGCGTCATAGATCATGTCGTACGCGTCGCCGCGACCGCTGACCGCGAGCCCGTCGGCCTCCATGTCGTGGACGAAGAATTTCGACGCCTGGGCCGGCGTGCCCTGCAGGTCCAGGTACACCCCGCGGTAGTCACCACCCTCGAGTCGCTGCGCGACCAGGTCTACTGACGGATGAGTGGCACTGACCACCAGCAATTGACCAGGGAGGCGCAGCGCGGCGATGAAGCGTTCAGGTCGATCCGGATCGCGTACCGCGAGGGCGTCGGCCTGGGAGGCGTCCATCTGACGCAGGAGCGTCTGGGCGGCGGTGGGCGAGGTGAAGTCCTGCGCCGTCGCCGGCATGACGGCGGCAATCAGCACGGCAAGGATGGTGAGCAGCATGCGTCTCATCGGTGGCCTCCAGCCTGAACCGGGCCCCCGGCGGGCCCGCCGGCGACCATCAGTCCAAGAAACGTGCGCACGCCGAAGGTCCCTGGGCGAGCGGATCTGACGGCTTCGACCGGCCACGTGACGACATGTCGCGAGTCGCGTCGCGACATGTCGTCGTTCTGGCACCGCACTGCCCGCCTGACCCTTCCGGCCTGGATGAGGCGTCATGCGGGCCGCCAGACGGACGGATGCCGACGGCGTCGCGTGTCCTCGTGAGTCTCTCGACGGGCCATCGAGGTCCCGACATGTCGTGAGCCGCGGCAAGTCGCAGCGAGGGCGGCGCGCACGTGCCCAGGGCTCTCCGGAGTGGATCGCCTCTTGCCCCTTGTGCAGGGTGAAAGGAGACGAACGTACATGCAGACACGACGACATGATTCCTGGCTCCCCTGGTGGGCTCGACTTGTAACCCTGCTGGCGGTCCTGGTGCTCACGCCCTTCACGACCGTTCGCGCCGACAGCTGGAACGACCGCACGACGCTGACCTTCTCGGGACCGGTGAGAGTGCCGGGCACCGTCCTTCCGGCCGGCGAGTACGAATTCTCGCTGATGGACCTCAAGGCGAATCGGCACCTCGTCGAGATCCGACGGATCGACGACCCGACCGTCGTCGCCGTCGTCAACGCGATTCCGATCAAGCGACAGGACGCCAAGGGCACGACCGTCCTGACGTTCGCCCCGACGGTCGCCGGGAGCCCGCCGGCGATGAAGGCGTGGTTCTATCCGGGCTCGCTGTACGGACACGAGTTCATCTATCCGGGCGACGAGGCCGGCCAGATCGCCAGCCGCGAGAAGACCATCGTGCTGTCCGAGGATCGTGCGGCAGGCGACGCCGCCGGCGGATCGATCCAGCTGCTGGATGCCGATGGTCGGCGGACGCCGTGGCGTGCGGATGAGGCCGTGACGCGTGAATGGGCCACCTGGACGTCTGGTGCGAGTGCGAGCGCCCGCGCCCGCACCGCGACGGTCGATGCGCCGACCGAAGAAGGTCGAGACGCGGCGGCCCGTGCCGACCGCGCTGGCCGCGCTGGTCCGGCCCGATGACCGGGTGACGATCACCGGGACGGTCAGGGCCTTTACCGACGTGCGCCTGGATGACGAGTGGCAGTGGTTCGAAGACGGCCACGACCCCTCGAGCGGCTGGGCGACCCGGCACGTACTGGTGGCGACCCACGTGACCGGCGGTGACGACGACCGCGCCATGATGATCACTCGTGAGTCCGTAGCGCGCGCAGGGAAGAACGTGAACAGCGCTCAGCGCCCGTTGGCCTCACTGGATGCCGTGACCGCCGACGCCGTGGGACGCGAGGTCGAGCTCGCGCGCGTCGAGGTCGGCCGCGTGCTGCCGGGCCGCGGGTTCTTCGTCTCGGCCGGGGACCGCACGCTGTTCGTGCGTCCGGCGAAGGGGACCATGCCGAACGTCACGCGCGGCGAGATGGTCGCCATCGACGGGTTCGTGCTCACCCTGCCCGCGGGGGTGAAGGACGATGTCTTCGGTGAGGAGGGCACGGGGGCGCGTCAGTACCTCTTCGCCACCAGCGTCAGTTGACCACGCGGACACACCGACGCGTCAGCAGGGGCCACCCGCCCTGCTGGCGCATCGGCGCATGGTCGGGTCGTCGTCGTCATTGCCGCAGGTGAGCCATCACCGACCGGTAGGTGTGCCGCACCGCGAGTCGCCTGCTCGCAGGATGACCCGCCTGCATCGCGGCAGCGAGCACGGCGGCGGCTTGCACACGAACCTCGCGACGGTCGCTCTCTCGCTCGGCGCGCGCTGCCAGCGAGTCCAGCATCGCCATCAGACGGGCGTGTACCATCGCGGCATCCGAGACGGCCAGGATCGACTCCACCACACCCCGGAGCACATCGGCGCACGTCAGCGGGTAGGCCACGAGCCGCACGCGCCCATCGGCGTCCACCCGCGCGGCTGAGGGCAGCGGACGACCGACGAACCGCGCCAGGCCCTGGGCGAGGCGATCGATGCAGGCGAGGGCCGTGAACGGCTCGTTGACGCCCGGAGACAACGCCCGCAGCGCCACCTCGAGCAACTGATGCGTGGCGTACTCGACGTCCTGGAACGTCGTGCGTTCATGTCCGAGAACGCAGGCGTCACGCACCGCGGCTACCAGCGATGACGGGGCCGACGGGGCCGCGTGGGCCAGCGTGTCCCCGACGATGACGAACGCGCCCGGAGCGGTCGACATCCAGACCGTGGCCTCGGCGCGCCGGGCGGCGGCGATGATGGCCTCGAGATCGAGCGACTCGACGTACCCACCGGCGTCCGCCGCGATGGGTCTGGCGTCCGCCGGTGGGGCCGGCACCGCGGACGACGCGACCGGAAGTGGCTCGCCCGCCTGCTGCGGATACATCCGGTCGATCGCCTCGTCGAGATTGTGGGCCGCGACCGCCGTGATGCTGGCGATGCTCATCGACACCGACACGTGGTGGACATAGAAGATGAGCGCCGCCACGCTCAGCAGCGCCATGAGCACGGCCACCGTGACGGCCAACTGCGGCACGAAGAGGTCGTACCCCTCGCCGCGGCCCTGGACGGTGCGCAGCACCAGCAGGCAGTAGGCGAACGTTCCGATGAGGATGCCCAGCACCGTCTGCGCGGCGACGTCGCGCATGAAGTTGACGAGGATGCGTGGGCCGAAGTGCTGCGACGACACCGTCAGCGCCACGATCGTGACCGAGAAGGTCACGCTGACCACCGTCACGATGGAGCCGGCGACGGCCGACAACAGGGCCCGCGCGCCGTCCGGCCCTCCGCCGTACACCAGCGCCAGCCACGACGCGCCATCGTCGGCCCAGCGGTCGACCCGCACGAGCGCGAGCGCCATGCCGATCGCGCCCAAGGTGATGAGTGAGGGGACGAACCAATAGGTGGAGCGCAGGCGATTCCACAGCACCGAGGGAGTCATGGGAATGGCCCTTGCACGAACCCGACCATGATCTTCGACGGCTGGCAGGGTGTGCTTCATGTCGTGGTGGTCGGCGTCGTGGCGTATCCCGCGCTCGTTCTGCTGCTGAGGTCCTCGGGCAAGCGGACGCTGGCCAAGATGAACGCCTTCGATTTCGTCGTCACGGTCGCGCTCGGGCTGCTGGTCGTCCTGCAGTTCGTCGTCGCCTGGCTCTCGGTCCGCTGGCGATGGTTCGAGCAGATCGTCAAGAGCGAACCCAGTCTGCTGGTCTACCGCGGCCAGACGCGAGACGACGTGCTCCTGGCACAGCGCGTGTCGCACGACGAGGTCCTGGCGGCCCTCCGATCCGCCGGGCTGCCCAATATCGCTGCCGCCGGCGCAGTGGTGCTCGAAACCGACGGCACGTTCAGCGTCATCGAGGCCGAGGCCCTGCAGCAGGCGACCCTGGCGGAGCCCTGGACGAGCACCGGGGCGGAACAGTCCGCCCCCTGATGCCGGCCGCAGCGGCCGTCGGCTGCAGAGCCGACCCTGGGCGCCGATTCAGCGGACATGCCTCGCGTGTCGCGGCTCTTCCTCCGCGCGTCGGCCAGCGGCCGCGTCGGCGGTGCCCTGTGCGTCGGGGTCGCTGTGGCATGTCTGCTGCTGAGTCGCCAGGCGCTCGCGCTGGATCCGGCCCGGCAGTTGTCGCAGTACGTCCGCGAATCGTGGGATGCGGCCGACGGGCTGCCGCAGAACACCGTGCAGGTGGTCACGCAGACCCGCGACGGGTATCTGTGGCTGGGCACGGAGGCCGGGCTCGTCAGGTTCGACGGTGTGCGCTTCACCACCTTCGACCGGCACAACACGCCTGCACTCCAGCATCACAACATCCGCGCGCTGGCCGAGGGGCGGGACGGGTCGCTGTGGATCGGCACACAGCCCGGCGGGCTCGTGCGTTATCGCGACGGACAGTTCACCGGTGTCGGCCAGGCCCAGGGGCTGCCGGCCACGTCGGTCTACACGCTGCTCGTCGACACGGGCGGGACCCTCTGGGTGGGCACGTTCGGCTCGGGCGTTGCCCGGTGGACGGGCACCACCTTCGAGGTCTTCGATCGCTCGCGCGGCCTCGCGCACGACCACGTACGGTCCCTGTTCGAGGACCGCGACGGCGTGCTCTGGGTCGGGACCGACGGCGGCGGAGTCTCGCAAATCGCCGCTGGGCGCGTCCTGCCCCGCGCGCCGCACCCACGGCTGGACACGTCCGTGGTGTGGACGATCGCCCAGGATCAGCACGGCGCGATGTGGTTCGGCACGTACGCCACCGGACTCTATCGTCTCGCCCGGGGGCGCCTGACTCACTTCGACAGCGCCCATGGGCTGCCCTCCGACAACGTGTGGGCGTTGCACGAAGATCGGGATGGCAATCTCTGGGCCGGCACGAGCATGGGGGTTGCCCGCCTTGGTGCCGACGGATTCAGCGCCTTCCAGCAGTCGGGACCCGGGTCGCGCACGCCTGTTCGCAGTCTCTTCGAGGACCGCGACGGCGCGTTGTGGATTGGCGGCTATGGCGCCGGACTCAGCCGACTGACCGACGGCCTGTTCACGTCGCTGGGCATCGAGGAAGGCCTGTCGGCCGATCGCGTCTTCGGCATCCACGAGGATCGCGCCGGCACTGTCTGGGTGGGAACCGATGGCGGCGGCCTCAACCGCATCGGCCCCGATGGACACGTGCGGGTCATCACCCGTCGCGATGGGCTGCCCAGCAACAGTGTGTGGACGATCGCGACCGCACCCGATGGTGTCCTCTGGGTCGGGACCGAGGGGGGCCTCTCGAGACGCGACGGATCACGCTGGACCACGTACACGCAAGCGCACGGCCTGTCGGAGGCCCGTGTCTGGGCCATGTCCTGGCTCCACGACGGTACGCAACTGGTCGGCACCTTCAGCGGCCTCGACCGTCGCGTCGGCGGTCGCTTCGAGCCGTTCGTTCGCGACGTCGGCGCCTTCGCCAGCGGCGTGCGCTGGATCCACGAGGATCGACGAGGCGATGTCTGGATTGCCACCAACCGGGGTGGCCTCGTGCGCCGTCGCCCCGACGGCGCGCTGCGCGTCTTCACCACGGCGGATGGTCTGCCGAGCAACGACACCCTCTCGTTGCACGAGGCGACAGACGGCACCCTGTGGGTCGGCACCCGCGGCGGACTGGTGCGGATCCGTGGCGACGCCGTGGCCAGCTTCACGCCCCGCCATGGCCTGCCTGAGGATGCCGTCATCGGCGTCATGACCGACAGCCACGGGCGTCTGTGGGCGTCGAGCGAGCGCGGCATCTTCCGCGTCGACCTCGCCGATCTCGAGGCCGTGGGTCGCGGCGTGCGCCCGCGCGTGGCGCCGCTGTTCCACCACCGCGCCGACGGCGTCCGGAGCAACGAGGGGACGGGCGGGGCCCAGGGCATCGTCATGCACGGGACGCACGGCCGTCTGTGGTTCGCGACGCTCAAGGGCGTCACGGTCGTGGACCCGGCGCGCGTCACGGCGCGCACCGCCATCCCCTCGGCCGTCATCGAGCGCGTGTCGCTCGACGGGCAGGGCCGGGCCGTGCGCAGTCCCTTCCCCCGAGGACTGGTCACCGTCCCACGTGGCTCGCGCGCCATCTCGATCGACTACACGACGCTGTCGATCGCCGAGGCACTCCACACCCGCTTCGAGTACCGCATCGTCGGGGTCGACGACGCGTGGGTCTCGGCCGGGGCGCGCCGCGTGGCGTACTACACCTGGCTGCCGCCGCGGCGGCTCACGTTCGAACTCCGCGCCGTGGATCCCGAGGGGCGACACACCGGGCTCCCGGCCACGCTCGTGGTGCAGGTCGAACCCTTCCTGCATGAGACCTGGTGGTTCCGGGCCGTACTGGCCGTCGGCACCCTGGCCCTCGTCCTGATGGGCGTGCGGGCGAGGACCCACGGGCTGCGAGCGCGGCAGCAGGCGCTCGAGCGCCTCGTCGATGAACGGACACAGGACCTGCAGGAGGCCAAGCGCAAGGCCGAGGAGGCCAGCGGTACGACGCTTGCGTGCATCCTTCGGGGAAGCGGTCTTCCAGGAGTGTGGGCATGCGTGTCGTGACGCCGGGTGCGGTGCTGGGCTGCGGGCTGGGTGGGTTCGTCGACGGCATCGTGCTGCATCAGATCCTGCAGTGGCACAACATGGGCTCGGCCGTGTTGCCGCCCGTCACCATGAGCGCCATGAGTCGGAACATGGTGTGGGACGGCCTCTTCCATGCGGCGACCTGGCTGGTGACCTTCGTCGGCGTGTGGATGCTCTGGGCCGAGGGGGTCCGCTCGGCGCCCCGTGCACAGGTGCTGGCCGGACAGATGATCTTCGGCTGGGGTGCCTTCAATCTCATCGAGGGCCTCGGCAATCATCACCTGTTGCACCTGCATCACGTGCGGGACCTGCCGCACCACGTGCCGCACTACGACTGGACCTTCCTCGCCGTCGCCGGTGTCGGATTGCTCATCCTCGGCTGGTCCATGGCGGCCAGGCGCCAGCCGGCCTGACCATGGAGACCTCGATGGCGAGAGCGACGAGACGGACGCGTGTGCCGATGGCCCTGGCTGGAGTGGCGAGCGGCCTGGTGGGCACGCTCGCGATGAACTATGCGCAGCGCGCGTGGACGCTGGCCGCCGATGACGTGCCGCCGGCGTCGGCGGGCGGCAAGCACGATGCACGCGAGTGGCAGGAGCGGGACGAGCGACGCAACGCCAACGAGTCGGTCGCGAACATCGCGGGCCGGCTGCTCCTGGGGCGGCCACTCACGCGGCCGGCGCTACAGGTGGCAGCGCCGGTCGTCCACTTCACGTTCGGCGCGACAATGGCCGGGCTCTACGCCAGCGGTGCCGGCCACCGCCGCAGTCACGTGCCGACCGGGCTGTTGTTCGGCGCCGGGCTGTGGCTGGTCGCCGACGTCATCGCCATGCCGGTGCTCGGCTTGTCTGCGCCGACCACACGACGCGCCCCCGAGAAGCACCTGCAGGCACTCGCCGCGCATCTCGTCTACGGAGGGGTGACCGCGCTCGCCCTCCGGGCGGTCCGGTAGCACCCGGTCATGGCCGCCCACGGCCCGGGCAACCGGGGACGAACCGAGGGCTGTAGGGCGTCCATACGCCTGCTCACCGGCATGGCATGCATGCGGCGACCCGCAGCTCGATGCCCCCCCACAGTCAGGGAGGCACGGAACGTGCTCTGGGCATTCCCATGAAGAACCAGACCACACCACAGACACCAGCCGGCGGCCCCCCGGGGGACACGGGTGACGGCACGACCGGGGTGCTGTGACCTCTCGCCAGCCCGAGCAGGAGGGGGGGCGGGCACCGGCGGGCGCTGGTGCCCGCGGCTATCCGCGACCGCAGCTCTGTCGCGACGCCTGGCAACTGCTGAACGGTCGCTGGGCGTTCGCGCCGGATCCCGACGGGGCCTGGCGCGCGCCTGGCGACGTGACCTGGTCCAGCGAGATCACGGTGCCGTTCGCTCCCGAGACCCTGGCGAGTGGCATCCATCACCAGGGCTTCCTGTCGCGCTGCTGGTACCGCCGCATCGTCGACGCGTGGGACCCAGGCGACGGGCGCGTGTTGCTGCACTTCGGCGCGGTCGATCATCGCGCCACCGTGTGGGTGGACGACGTGCTCGTCGTGCGGCACGAGGGGGGCTACACGCCCTTCTGCTGTGACATCACCGCGTTCATGCGCGCGGGTCATCCGGTCACGCTCACCGTGTGTGCCGACGACGACCCGCTCGACCTGGCCAAGCCGCGCGGCAAGCAGGACTGGCTGCGGGAGCCGCATTCCATCTGGTATCCCAGGACCACCGGCATCTGGCAGTCGGTCTGGATGGAGCGCGTGCGCCGCACCTGGCTCGATCGGATCAGGTGGACCCCGAGCCTCGTCGCCTGGGACCTGCACCTCGAGTGCTGGTTCGCCGGCGAGCTGGCCGAGGCGATGCACCTCGACGTCGCGGTGCGTTCGGGCGACCGCCTGCTCGCGATGGATCGCTATCGGGTCACCGGCGACGAGCTGTCGAGACGCATCGCCTTCTCCGACCCCGGCATCGACGACTCGCGCAACGATCTGCTGTGGAGCCCCGAAGCGCCGCATCTGCTCGACGTCACCCTCGAGCTCAGCACCGAACAGGGCGAAGTGCTCGACCATGTGACCAGCTACACGGCGCTCAGAGAGGTCGCCCTGAGCGCCGACCGCTTCGTGCTCAACGGGCGGCCGTACTACCTGCGCATGGTGCTGGACCAGGGCTACTGGCCAGGCTCCGGCGCCACCGCGCCCAGCGATGACGCCCTGCGGCAGGACGTCGAGCTGGCGAAGGCCATGGGGTTCAACGGTGTCCGCAAGCACCAGAAGATCGAGGATCCGCGCTATCTCTACTGGGCCGACCGTCTCGGCCTGCTGGTCTGGGAAGAGATGCCGAGCGCTTACCGGTTCACGTCGACGTCGGTCGAGCGACTGACCCGCGAATGGCTGGAGGTGCTGGCGCGCGACCGCAGCCACCCCTGCATCGTCGCCTGGGTGCCGTTCAACGAATCGTGGGGCGTGCCCAACCTGCCGGACAATCCGTCGCACCGGCACTACGTCCAGTCGCTCTACCACCTCACCAGGACGCTCGACCCGCATCGCCCGGTGATCGGCAACGACGGCTGGGAGAGCAGTGCCACCGATCTCATCGGCATCCACGACTACGACGCCGATCCCGAACGACTGCGCACGCGCTACCACTCCGATGACGTGGTGCCGCGGCTGTTCCGCAAGGAGCGCCCGGGGGGACGTGTGCTCGTGCTCGAGGGCCACGTGCATCTGGACCATCCGATCGTCCTGTCGGAGTTCGGTGGCATTACGTACTCGAGCGAGCCGCGCACGTGGGGCTACTCGCGGTGCGACACGGCGGCAGCCCTGCAGGCGCGCTACACCGACCTGCTGCAGGCGGTGCACGATTCCCGGATATTTGCGGGGTTCTGCTACACACAGTTCGCCGACACGTATCAGGAGGCGAATGGCCTGCTGCTGGCCGATCGCACCCCGAAGTTCCCGCTGGCGGACATGCATCGCGCCACGAGAGGGCGACCGGACAGATGACGGGCATGGAACTTGAAGAGACCGGAGCCATGCCCTCCCTCACCTCCTCGCCGGACCTGATCTGCTTCTCCCACCTCCGCTGGGACTTCGTCTGGCAGCGACCGCAGCACCTGCTGACGCGCGCCGCACGTCAGCGTCGCGTCTGGTTCGTCGAGGAACCCATCGTGAGTGACGGGCCGCCGCGCCTCGACATCACCCAGTCGGGGCCGCGCCTGTCGGTCGTCGTGCCGAAGCTGCCGGGAGGACTGAGCGCCGAGCAGGCGTGCCAGGCGCAGCGGGCACTGCTGGCGGAGTGGTGGCAGCACCGTCGGTTCCGCACGCCACTGCTCTGGTACTACACGCCGATGGCGATGGCCTTCACGCGTGCCCTGCCAGCGGGAGTCGTCGTGTACGACTGCATGGACGACCTGACGATGTTCAAGGGGGCGCCCGCCGCCCTGCCGGCGCTCGAGGCCGAACTGCTCGAGCGGGCCGACCTGGTCTTCACCGGTGGCGTGAGCCTCTACGAAGCGAAGAAGCACCAGCATCGGGCCGTGCAGGCCTTTCCGAGCAGCGTGGACAAGGCGCACTTCCTGCAGGCCCGCCAGCCGATGACGCCGCCCGCGGACCAGGCGCGCATTCCGGGGCCACGCATCGGATTCTTCGGTGTGATCGACGAGAGGCTGGACGTCGACCTCCTCCGCGGACTGGCGGCCCTGCGACCGGACCAGCAGTTCGTGTTGCTCGGACCGACGGTCAAGATCGACCCGGCGAGTCTGCCCACGGCACCCAACGTGCACTACCTCGGGATGAAGTCGTACAACGAGCTGCCCGCGTACCTCGCGGGGTGGGATGTCGCCATCCTGCCGTTTGCCCGTAACGACGCGACGCGCTTCATCAGTCCGACCAAGACGCCGGAGTACCTGGCGGCGGGATGTCCGGTCGTCTCGACGTCGATCGCCGATGTCGTGCGCCCGTACGGCGTCAACGGTCTGGCCCGCATCGCCGACACGCCAGAGGCGTTCGCCGCGGCGCTGGACGCCGCCCTCGCCGAGGGACGCGGTGGCGTGACCTCGGGCGTCCACGCGCCACCGCGCAGCGCGGCGCTGTTGA
>NZ_JALHPM010000057.1:0-33788 GCF_022842525.1 Luteitalea sp. | reverse complement strand
TTATGGAAAGTGCCGCGTTATGGTGAGTTCGCGCTGAGGGCGGGAGATCTCCTGCTTGCCTGCTGGGTGTTGCGACGGAGGCCGCTTCCCATAATTCCCTCGTCCCGCGTGCACATTCGCGCGCGGAGCAAGGAGGGATCATGCTCAGCGGTTTCTTCCCCGCGGATCGCCTGGAGGCGTACCGGACCTCACCGTTCAAGGCGCGCATCGACGTGGTCGGCCAGCGCCTGGTCGACCAGCGCTATCTCGCGGCCGTGACAGCGCAGCACGTGCGCGAGTGGTTACGGTTCACGCACTATCTCGCCGAGCGCCGCGTGCCTTGGCCGGCGGCGACGGACGCCCCAGCCGTCCATCGCTACCTGACCGGGCGCCTGCGGACACTCGGTAGCGCAAGCCGCGCCCGGTTCGTGCGCGCATCACTGCGGATCCTGATCGATGCCGATGACACCGGGCGTGTGCGACGGCGAGTCGGTGGCCCGCCGCAGTCCGTTCCCGCATGGGTCGTGCCCGCTCTGGAGGATTACCGCGAGTATCTGGTCCGTCACCGTGGGGCCGCGCCACGGACCGTGGTCAAGCACCTCTGGCAGGTCGTGCGGTTCACGCAGTTCTTGGACGCCGCGGGCATCACCGCCGTGGCACGCATCACGCCTGGTCACATCCAGGGCTTCCTCACGGCCTTGGCCGGCCAAGCTCCGGTGACGTTGCGCGCGTATGCCTCGAGTCTGCGGTCGTTTCTGCAATGGACGTTCCTCACCGCCTTGGCGCCGGCCGATCTGCGCGAGGCGGTCACCTCGCCGCGACGGTTTCGGCAGCGAGAGGTGCGCGACACGCTCTCCGATGCCGAGGTCGCGCGCATCCTCGCCGTCGTGGATCGATCGTCGCCGACCGGTCGCCGGGACTATGCGGTCCTCGTGCTGGCCGCCTGCTACGGTTTGCGGCCCTGCGACATTCGCCACCTACGGCTGGAGCATCTTCGCTGGCGCGACGGGGCATTGACCTTCCCGCAGGCCAAGACTGGGCGCGTGCTCAGTCTGCCCCTCCTGCCAGCGGTCCAGGAGGCGTTGACCGCGTACCTGCGGGCCGGGCGTCCCGTCACGACCTCACGGCACGTGTTCGTCCGCCACCGAGCGCCGTATGAGCCCTTCGTCGAGACAAACAATCTCGCGGCTCTGATGCGACAGGCCCTGCAGCGAGCGGGGCTCGGGACCCGACAGGGGCGGCACGGGCTCTACCTGTTTCGACATACCTTGGCCCGCCGCCTCCTGACGGCCGGCTGTGCCCTCAAGCACATCGGAGACGTCCTCGGCCACGCCACGACCGAGACCACGATGGAGTACGCCTCCATCGATCTCGCCGCCCTGCGGCGTGTGGCGCTCTCGCAAGTGGAGGTGCAGCCATGAGTCGCCGTGCCACCCCCCGCGCGCCGACCTTCCACTGCGCGCTCGGGCCCGCCTTGACGCGGTTGCTCGCCAGTAAGCGGGCCGCCGGCTATCGCTATCGGGACGAAGCGCGCGCCCTCGGCGTCCTCGACCGCTTCCTCAGCCAGCAGCTCTCGCCCGAGGATCCGGTGATCACACGCGAGATCTCGCGCGCGTTCGTGGCCCGGCGCGGCGATGAGTCCGAGACGACGCGCGAGCATCGCACAAGTCTCCTTCGCGTCGTCACGCGATTCCTCGCGCTGGAGGTGCCGCGGACCGCGGTGCCTGGGCCTCGCTGGTGTGGCATCCATCGCCGCGCGTTCGTGCCCCGCGTGCTGAGCCTCGAGGAGGCGCAGCGCTTCCTGCGCGCGTGCGACGCGCTCCCGAGTTGTGCCCGCTCCCCAGCACGCGGGTCCGTCTTGGGGACCCTGCTCGCTGTCTTGTACTTGACCGGACTCCGGGCGGGAGAGGGCCTGCGACTCGCCGACCACGATGTCGACCTCGCGGAGGCCGTAGTCCGCGTCCGTGACACGAAGTTCGGCAAGTCGCGCGTCGTCCCGCTGGCCGCCGATCTCACGGCACGGCTGAGACAGTGCCGCACGCACGTTGTCACCCGGTTCGGCCCCCGTGAGCCCGACGCGCCGTTCTTCCCCGGACCCACGCACGACGTCTATTCCATCACCGCCTTGCGCGCGGCATTCCATCACGTCCTGCGCCTGGCGGACATCCCGCGGCGGCGCGAGGGGCAGGCGCTCCGCCTGCACGACCTGCGGCACTCGTTTGCCGTCAGTCGGCTCACCCTCTGGTATCGCCAAGGCGTCGACCTCGATGTCGTCTTGCCCGCCCTGGCGATCTATCTGGGGCATGTGGGCCTGGCCAGTTCGCAGCGCTATCTCCAGGTCACGCCCGATCTGTTCACCGAGATCACACGTCGGACGCAGGCGCGCTTCGGGCACCTCATCACCGAGGCCGGAGCGGGACGATGACACCGCACGACCTCGCCCCGTTCGTCACGGCGTTCTTTACCCGTCACTTGCCCGCCGAGCGCAACGCAAGTCCTCACACCATCGCGGCCTATCGGGACGCCATGAAGCTGCTGCTCCGCTCACTTGCCGCGGCTGTCCACCGTGACGCTGCCGCACTGCACGTCGAGGACCTCACCCCAGAGCGCCTACTACACTTTCTGACCGCGCTCGAGACGACTCGCCACAATGGCATCCGTACGCGCAATGCCCGGCTTGCCGCGATTCACAGCTTTGTCCGCTACGTCCTCGACTCCGAGCCCGCACTCGCGGCCCTGGGCCAGCGCCTGCTGGCCGTGCCGTTCAAAAAAGCCGTGCGCCCCGTCCTGGGGTACTTGAGTGATCACGCGCTGGCGCAGCTGCTGGTCCAGGTCGATCGCACCACACCCGCAGGCGAGCGGGATTACCTGCTCCTCGCACTCCTGTACGACACCGGCGCGCGGGTGCAGGAGATCCTCGACGTGGCGCCCCGAGACTTCCGGCTCGTCGCAGCGCCGTTCGTACGACTCCGGGGCAAGGGGCAACGCGAACGGCTGGTTCCACTCCTCCCGCAGACCGCCCGCCTCGTCACCCGATACTTGGCCACGCGGCACATCGCCGACGCCGAGCGGGCACCCCTGCTGCGTAATCGCCGCGCGGATCCCTTGACACGACACGGCGCACGCTACCTCCTGGCCAAGTACGTCCAGCGGGCCCGCTCTACGCACCCGAGCCTGTTCCGCGATGCCGTGAGCCCGCATACGTTGCGGCACACCAAGGCGATGCATCTGCTGCAGGCCGGCGTCCCGCTGATCACGATCAAGGACCTGCTCGGCCATGCTGACGTCAAGTCCACCGAAATCTACGTGCAGAGCGATCTGGAGATGAAACGCGACGCCCTCGTGTCCGCCGGCACGCTCACCGTCCCCCCGCGTTCGTCCCGGCGACCGCCCAAAGACCTCCTCGCCTGGCTCGAGGCGCTGTAGCCGTTATGCGCAGGGCCGATCGCCACCGGGCTGCACCAGGCGGCGGTGAATCCGCCGCCTGGCCGGATGCTCACCATAACGCGGCACTTTCCATAATCCTCGCCCGGCGCCGTGACGATCACCACGCGCGCGGCTGGCGCCGATGCGCCGCGCAGCCGGCCGACGAAGCGCCGCACGCTGGCGTACCCGGCCGTGAAGCCGTGGTCGTCGACCAGGTCTTGCCAGATCGCGCGGGCGTTACGCCCGCGGCCGGTCGCCTCCGTGATCAGGTCCTGATAGGGCAGGCAGGCGCTCGTGCTGGGCGATCGCGACGGCGCGGCGTCGGTGGACACCCCCAGCGGTGAAATGGCCGGCTTTGCCGTCGCTTCGCTCGGCACGGCCGGCGCATCGGCCCGCGGCCGGCCCCGACCCCGCACCACGACCCCCGCCGTGCGCAGGTAGCCGCTCACCGTCTCGCGGCGCACGCCCGTCGCTTCTTCGATGCGCCGCAGCGACCACCCCAGGCGCCCCAGCGCCACCACCTGCTGCTGCTTCTGTGGGTCCAAGACGTTCCCCATGGCGCCCACTGACGCACAGGGCGTCCGGGCGCGGTTCACGTCTCGACACCAACCTCACGAAATGGCCGGTTTTGAGGTGTCGCTTAATGGCCGGATTGGGCTGTCCACCGAGGCCTGGGGGACCCTGCTGAAGGGCACAGCGTCGGCGCGACGTGTGAGCGGCGCCACCGCGCTGCTGTCGGACGTGATCGGCGCTCCCGGGCCTGGTACTGGGATGTGGTCGGCGCTCTTCGATCCGTCGAGGACCATGATCTGGGACGTTCGCCTGGGATTCGAGAAGCACTGGACCGTCGGCAAGACGGATGTGACGTTCTTTGGCGACGCGTACCGGTCGTTTCAGGGTGGTGCGACGGGCAACGAGCTGCTGCCACTGCCCGAGTCCGCGACCAAGGGGTTGAGGACCGGGACGGCCGGCCGGTTTGGCCTGAAGCTGGGATTCTAGAGACGACACGCCCGACAGGCCCGGCCTCCTCGAGCGCTCATCGAGCGCTGCCCCGCGCAACCGCGTGCAGCAGCTCGCTGATGGCGGATGCGTCCGAGACCGGCGCGCACATCGCAGGGCCGGTCGCCAGAGACGCATCAGTAGCTGACGTGCCCGCCCGACAACTTGAACCGCCAAGGTCGACCCATGCAAGGGCGATCCTCGCGACATCCGCCTTCCCGCGCAGGCTGACCCATTGCGGCCGTCGCTTCTCTGCCACGTCCGCTGCACGGCCGATCACGACGACGGCCTTGGGCCCGGGCAGCGCAGCCACTCCACTGACGACACTCTCCATCGTCGCCACCAGCGCGGCGGCCGCCATCGCCGCGTTGGGCGGCAGGGTGAAGTCGAGGCGTCCTGCGCGAGCGGCATCGCTCGCCTCGCGCAGCCGACGACGATCCCGCGTGAGGTCCACGTTGAGGCCGGCCGGTCCCACCGTTGCTATGCCGAACGTGGCGCGGCTATCCAGCACGTGTTGCTCCAGCCTGTCGATCAGCTCGGCGACGCGAGGGCCGTCACCCGGGCGAACCTGCGTGTCGTCGATGACGATGACTACGGTGGCAGGCGCTTGCGCGAGCAGCGGCGTCTCGAGTTCGAGACCGAACACGATCAGGCTGGCGAGCAGTAGTAGCAGCGTCCGACGCTTCATGTGCGCCGTTCCTGTCTCAGCAGATCCATGGGCGTGGTCGCCACGGCACGGCGACACGCGACGTAAGTGGCCGCGACGACCAACCCGATGACGAGCGCCGCCGGCACCAGATGACTCTGCGCGTCGAGCATCTTGATCTCTGACAGGTGCGCCTGCGCGAGGTGACTGCCGTACCTGGCGGCCGCCACGCCCAGGCACGCCCCCAGTGTGGCCGCGATTGCGACCGCGCGCATGATGCGCCTGACCGCACGCGCCACCGGCTCGCCAAGCGCGAGTCGGATGCCCAGTTCCCGCTGCCTGCCGGCGACGACCGTACGGATGATCGCGATCGTGCTGAGCGCGGTGAGCAGTAACGCGACGATGCCGCCTGCCGTGAACACCCGCGCGAAGAAGAGCGGTCGTGCGCGCCAGCCTCGTAGGCGGTCGCTGAACGGATCGGGAGGCGGCACCGCGGCCAGCGGCTCGACCCGCCTGACGGCGTCCTCGATCGCCTCCTGCGCCTGCTCACGCGACAGGCGCGTCCGCACTGCCAGCGTCATGGGCAGCAGTCGCTGCCGCCACATTGGCACGTACAACAGGGGAATGGCCGGCACCGTCTCGCTGAAGCGGATGTCGCGGACCACACCCACGACGCGATATGGGGACCCGAACCACGGCGTGTCGACATGCTGCCCCAAGGGCGAGGCGTTTCCGAAGAACGCGCGGGCACCGGTCTCGTTGATGACCGCGACCATGGCGCTCGACGCCTCCTCGTCGGCCGTCGGGGCCCGACCGGCGATGGTCGTGGCGCCGAGCGTCGCGAGGAACTCGCGCGTCATCGGCACGACGCCGCCGCGCTGCATGTAGTCGGAGCCCTCCCGCCCCCGGATGGACGCCCACGGTGGATCGCCCGACACGGGAATCTGCATGCCAGCAGCCGCGGACACAATTCGTGGGTCGGCCGCGACTTCATCGACGACCGCTCGCCAGAATTCACCGCGGGAGGAGGATTGATACCGCGCCAGCGGTAGCCTGGGGCCCACGAAGTACAGATCCTCTTCCGCAATGCCGGTGCGTTCTCGAGCAAGGGCGGCCGATGTCCGGACGGCGGCAGTCGCGGCCACCAGGAGCACGGCTGCCAACGCCGCCTGCGTGGCCACCAACGCCACGTGCACCCGCGTCGAGCCACGCCAGTGCAGCGTCTCGACCAGCCTCAGCCGAGTGACGATCCGCCGGCGGAGCGCGATGCTCATCGCAAGCAGGAGCCCGGCCAGCGAGACGGCGAGCGCCTGCGCACCGCCCCACGCCGTCACCCGCCGCAGCGACGTCGACGCCAGCATGGCGAGGCTGCGATCCATGGTCTTGGGCACGTCGAGCCAGTACACGATGGCCAGCGATGAACCTACCACCACCGGCAATCCGATCAGTGACGCGAGCAGGCCGTGCACCAGCAGCCGTCGTCGCAGGCGTGCGGGCGTGTCGCCGAGCCCGAGCCGGACGGCCACCTCTGGCAACTGGCGTTGCAGGCGCGCGATGTGTAGCACGGCAAGACTGAGGGTGCCCACGAGCAGCAGGGAAATGGCTGCGCCGGCCATCAGGCGGAAGAACGTCCGGTCGTGCCCGAACATGTACTCGCGCAGCGGCACGACCTCTGCCCGCACCTCGCGGATCGGCGTGTTACGGGCATGCACGGCCCGCACACGGGCGGCAATCGTACGTTCCGCCTCCTCCCGCGTCAGCCCCGGACGGAGTCGGCCAATCGGCCCGAGCATCCACTCGGTCGTCACGTCCCGGTCCGGCGCGATGAACGCAGGTGCCAGCACCTTGGCGAAGGACGGAATCACCAGCCCGGCTTTGTAGACGCCGACGATCTGCAGATCCTGCCGGTCGCCCTTGATCACGTGACCAAGACGCTCGTGCGAGCCGCCGAACGCGCGACGCCAGAGGCCTTCCTCGATCATCGTCGGCAGCGGCCCCTCGGTGGTGCGGAAGTCCTCGTCGTTCAGGAGGCGACCAGCGACGGGGACGAGCCCGAACAGGCGCATGGCATTGACCGACACCATCGCGCCCTCCCAGATCTGTGGGCGGTCGGGCGACGCGAATGCCGTCACGCGGTTCGGCCAGACCGAGGTGGGGGCGTCGACGAGGCCATCGAGCGCTTCCACGAACTCCCGGGGCAAGCGGCCGAAGCGCTTCCCTTCCGTTGTCGAGAACGGCAGCACCACGACCATGCGGTCCGCCTGGGGGAATGGAAGCGGCTTGAGGAACGCGGCGTCCACCACCTGGAGGAGCGCGGTCGCGCCACCGACTGTGAGGGCGACGACGAGAATGGTCAGAGCCACGAAGCCGCGGCTGCGCCACAGGTCTGCGGCAGCGCGGCGGAGACCGTCGTCACCGAAGGGCAAGCGCGTCAGGATCCCCTCGACCGCGAGGATGAAGGGACCGGCTCTGGCTGTGACGGGGGTTCTGGCGTGGCCGATCTCGCGCGTCAGTTGCGACCAATCCACCACCTCGGCGCGAACTCGCGTCACGGCGTCCTCAGGTGTTCCGCCTGCCCGGAGCACGGCATCGTGAACGTCCTGAAGCTGCGTGGCGATCTCGTCGACGACGGTCGCGGGAATGCTGGCGCTGCGGCCTGTCGCACGAATGTGCTCACGGACGTAGGCACGCCAGTCAGTCACGGTGCTATGCCTGACGGAATCGCGCGACGCGGTCGAGGGCTTCGAACAAGGACTTCCAGCCTCGCCGTTGAGCGCCGAGTGCTGAGCGCCCCGCAGCGGTGAGCCGATAGAAGCGGCGCCGGCGCTCGCCGGCCTTCTCGACCCATCGGCCCTCGACCAAGCCGCGCCGCTCTAGCCGATACAGCAGCGGATACAGAGAAGGCACCTGAAAGCAAATCTCGCCTCCAGACCGCTGCTCGATCAGCTGCGCGATCTCGTACCCGTGGCGCTGCCGCTCTTCCAGTAACGCGAGCACGAGCATCTCGGCACTGCCGCGCTGCAGGTCTCGAGCATTTATGTCGTCTCCTGACATGTCGCGATCATACATATCGCGTCGGCACCGTCAATCACGAGTTCGGGGGTGCGATCGCGGGTTCATGTACATCAACAGGTCTGCTGTCGGATGGACACCGCCCCACTGGACACGATGCCGCAGCCGGCCGTGGTGCTCGGTGGAACTTCTGAGCGCCACATGGTTGCAGCGTCGACCACGTGCCGGTGACGATTGCCGGCCAGCCAGCATCGCACAGCCGTTCGTGTGGCACACGGCAGACTCGGGCTCCTCGTTCAGTGCATGGCCCGAGACCAGCGGCTTCATGGGTAACCAACTGTTTGCCGACCGGTTCGTGATTGTCATCGACCTGCCACACCGCCGCTTCGGCATCGCTCTGAGCCCCGTGCAGCACACTGACCGTTGTCCGGTCATGTCTGATGGGCGCTGGGCCGTCACGACGCGAGTTCCGTTCGCGGGACGCCACATCCCACGCTTGGGACGATGCCAGCCCACCGCTAGTCCAGACTGTTTCCAGGCGCGGGTCTCGGACTGGCATTCGTGTTGCAGTAGAGTTCGCTCTCATGCGATTTCGCGTCGACACCCGATCCAGGGCCTGGCTCGTCTCGACGGTCGCGTCCAGCCTTGCGGCCGGTACCCTGCTTGCCGCATTGGTATCACCCCACCTGCTTCGGCCGCTGCCGTTTCCGAGCGGCGACAGCCTTTTCGCAGTGGCGGAGCGCCAGCAGGGCGCCTCAGAGAGTGGACCAATGTCTGGGGGCACTGCCGAAGACGTCCGGACGCGCGCCCGGAGCGTTGCTCAGCTGGGCACCTACTCGGCCAGCGAGGCACTGCTGACTGCCGGCGACCTGTCGACCAGCGTTCAGTTGGTGTACGCCTCTGAGCATCTCTTCGAGGCACTGGGCGTACGTCCCCTGGCCGGCGTTCCCTTCGCGTCGACGTGTGACCTGCCACGCCAGGTCTTTCTGTCGGAAAGGATCTGGCGCAGCAGGTTCGACGGACGGGAACGGATCATCGGAGATTCCGTGCAGATCGCGGGGCGCCCGTTCACCGTCGCGGGAGTGATCGCGAGTGCCAGCGCGCTGCCCCGGAACGGCGATCTGTGGACCTGCGACCCACTCGGGCGTCCTATGGGTGAACGCGAGCGCAGGGATCGGTATCGCTTCGGTGTCGCCCGGCTTCGGCCGGGCACAGCGCTTGGCGAGGCTCAGAGAGAGGTCGGTCAACTCTCGGCCCGCTTGGCCGAGGAGCACCCGGGCTCCAACCAGGGGTGGAAGATTGAGTTGAGCCCGTTGCGAGTCGCCCTGCTAGGCGGTTCATACGACCCGCTGTTGCTCATCGCGGTGCTGGCGCCGTTGATCCTCGTGCTCGGTGCCATCAATGTGGCTGGCGCAGTCGCTGCCTTGATGGAGGCGAACCGTGGACGGTGGCAACTTGAGGCTGCCCTGGGTGCACGGTTGCGGCAGGTCGGGATTCCATTGGCACGTAGTCTCTTTGTGCTGCTGGGCGCTGGAGTGGCGACCGCGGCGCTGATCGTCGAGACAGGTTTCCGACTGGTTCGTCCGCTGGCTACCCAGATGCTCCCATTTGGAGGCGCGATCGGCTGGGACGCCTCTACAAGGCTGTTCTTGATCGGCGGCGCGGTGATCATGGGGGTGCTTGCTACCGCCATTGGACTTCACCTTGTCGTCAGCGCTCATCAACACCCAGAGGCCGTGCTGACAGGCGAAGGCTCGAGGCACTACGTTGGGCTGGGCCGCCTCCGCCATTCGATCGTTGGCGGGCAATTGGCTGTCGCCTCGTTCGTCGTGTTCCTCGGCGTGTGGCTGCTCTCCAACTACGCGCGGCTCGCCTCAGCGGGTGTGGGCTACGAGGCAGCCGACCTCTTGGTCGCCGACGTGTCGCTGCAGCCCAGCGCAGCACTGCCCCGTCCGTGGTCACACCTCGCGCAGGCCACGCCGGAGCTGATCGCCGCCGTGGAGTCGGACGCTCGCGTCACAGCCGCGGGCGTAGGAAGCCTACCGCCGGCCTCGAATGGGGTGGAGGTCACTCTGGTCGCCGATGACAGTGACGTCAGAACTGCACATGCGACAGCGATCAGCGTCTCCGCTGGCTTCTTTGCTGACATTGGTGCGAATCTGATCCACGGTCGAGACTTCGGCACAGACGACAGTTTCACTCCCGCTGCACTCGACAACGGCGACGCCCGGGCCAGCGAGGGCGTGATCGTGTTGAGTGACAGAACGGCCCGGACCCTTTGGGGTAGTGGTCCCTACTTGGGCCGTCGTGTTCGCCTGCAGCCCTCCTCTGCCAGCTGGCGGGTGGTGGGCATCGTCGGCACCCTCGGCGGCCAGGTCGCCCCTGAACAAGTCATTCGTGTGTACGTACCGTTCGCCCAGGCGCCGCGCATCCACTTCAATCTGCTGATTCGTCTGGCACCCAACGTGGTGCTCACGGATCTCGAGCTGCGTCGCATGGTGGCTGCCGCAGCCCCGCGCCTCGCCATCACACGGGTACGCCGGATGAGCGACATCCTGCAGTCGGAGACGCGGCTTCCGCTGGCCCTCACTGGCGGCGCCACGGCAGTTGCGATTGTGGCGTTGTTGCTCTCGTTGGCGGGCGTCTATTCGTTGAGCCAATACGTCACGCGGCGCCAGGCACCAGCGCTCGCCGTCCGGGTCGCATTGGGATCAACGCCGCTGCGATCGGCCGGGGCCGCGGTTGAGCACCAGCGACCTGCCTTGCTCATTGGCGCAGCCGGTGGGCTGCTGTTGACCTGGCTCTGGATGCGTCTTTTCACGCCCGATGCTGCCTGGCTTGCTCCAGCCAGTCTCCAGCAGTTCGCAGGTGTGTCAGCCGCGATGCTCCTGGCCGCCGCGGTCGCGGCCGCGCATCCGTCCTGGCTCCTCGCACGCGGCCCGGTTGCGCGGCTGCTGCAACAGAGCTCGTCCACCAGCTGATCCCAGCTTCAGCACTCCGACCGACATGAACCGCGCTCTTCGACGGCTGGTCCGTTCGCCGGGCTATTTCGCGCTGTCCGTCGTGTTGCTCACGGCTGGCGTCGCGAGCAACGCCCTGGTATATGCCGCTGCGGAAGCGCTCCTGTGGAATCCCTTTCACGTGCAGGCGTCTGGCAACCTGTACGCGATCCTGCGGGGCACGTCGAGCGCTCCCTTTCGCAACGATCATTTCGCCACGATGCGCGAGGCCATCGCCAGCTCGCTTGCGTTGACCGGCTTTACTGCGCGTGACGCGCCTGTCCGCATCGGCGAGGCACCACCCGAGATCATCGGCTCAGTGGAGGCGCACCGCGACTACTTCGATGTCGTTCGGCCGGCCTTCGCGATGGGGCGAGGCTTCTCGACCACTCCGGGAGATCGCGAGGTCGTGGTCTCCAGGCGACTTTGGGCGCGCCGATTCGCCGCGCGGCCTGACGTGCTGGGCCAGACGGTTCTGGTCCATGGCCAGGCCCTCACGGTGGTGGGCGTGCTCGACGAGTTCGTAGGCACCACCGTCGGCTTCGATGCCGACGTGTTCGTGCCGGTCGATCTGCTCCCGCTCTTCTCGGGCCAGGAGGTGGGCGGCTCGCTGCTGTTGCCGACGTCGCGGTTCCTGCAGGTGCTGGCCCGCAGTACAGGGGCGCGTTCTCCCGCCGACCTCGAGGCACGTATGGTCGACGAAGATCGGCGCATCCAGGCGGGGCTCGGTATCCGCACCGCCGCATCGGCCGAGCCTCTCTCGTTGCAGCCGGCGTCCTCGGCCGCGATACGCGGCCCTTCCCGCGCACACGTCGAGCGAATGACGCTGCTCGTCGGCGCGGTCGCCGCGCTGATCTTCGTCGCCGCCTGTGCCAACGTGATCGGCCTCGTCATCGCGCGGCTGGAGGGACGCCGGCAGGAGTTGGGCATCCAGGTGGCCCTTGGCGCAACCCGGTCCCAGATCTTCCGCTCCGAGATGCTCGAGGTGATCTGCATTACCGCGTTCGCAATCGTTGGCGGCCTGGTGCTGGCGGGCGTCGGCCAGCGCGTTCTCGCCGCGTGGCCGGTGACCCTCGTGGGTCGAGTCCCGCTCCGCCTGGACGTCAATGCGCGGGTGGCGCTCCTTTCGACGTGCGTGGCGGTGTGCGCAGTGACGGTGAGTGGTACGTGGCCACTGTGGCGTGCATGCGCTCGTCGGCCAATGGACAGCCTCGTACCGGCCGCGTCGCGGACCGTGGCCCCGCGCACGACTGGGCGATTGCTCTTCGTCGCTCTGCAGGTGGCGGCCTGTAGCGCACTGACCGTGTCTTCGCTGCTGGCGTTCTCACAGGTACGCGCCGAACTGGAGCGGCCGCTCGGCTTCGACCCTACGCGACTGCTGGCCGCCACCATCGACGCTACCCATCCCGCACATGCGCAGTCCGGGGAGCAGATGACCTCATGGATACCTGACCTGCAGACGGCTGCCGGTGCGTTGCCGGGTGTGGAGTCGGTGGCGCTCACCGACTTCGCCCCCCTCAGCGGCGGCGCCGCGGAACGCCGTCTGGTGGTCAACGGGGAGGCACTCACCGTGCATGCCGTGGGCGCTGACAGCACCTACTTCTCGACCCTGCGCATGCCCGTCGTTGCGGGACGCGCGCTGCGGACTGATGGGCGCGCGGAGGTCGTTGTCAATGCGGCGATGTGGTCGATGCTCCGGGCCCGAGGCGTGGCACTCGGTCACCTGGTTCGCCTGGCAGATGATGGACCGAACGCGGGGCCGTTGACCCTGGTGGGCGTGGTCGGGGACGCGCGCCACGTCTCGCCGGAGGCGGCACCGGCCCCGACCGTGTATCTGCCGCTGCTGGCACAGGTGGAGTCTGCCCGACGTGTCGTGCTCCTTCTGCGCATGCGCGACCGGCAGGACCAGCATCTCGGTGCCGTGCGTCGTCTGGTGGGCGACCGTCTTCCGGATGTGCCGATCTGGCGAATGGACTGGATCGAGGATCGTTACGCGCTCGCGCTGCGTCCGGCGCGTGTGCTGCTGATGAGCCTCTTGGGCGGCGGCCTCCTGACGCTCGGCCTCGCGATGACGGGCATTCTCGCGTTGCTCACCTACGTCGTGGGCCGTTCGCGCCGCGAGATGGGCATTCGCGCGGCACTCGGGGCGACGCCGTCCCGCGCGTACCTCGCGATCGCCTCGCGTGTCGTCAGCGCCGCCTGCGCGGGCCTTCTTGCGGGGGGCATCGCCGGGTGGCTGGGCGGTCACCTGCTGGTCGGCGGCGGGCAGCGCGCCACCATCGGCAGTGTCATCGCCGGAGTCACCGTCGTCGCGCTGATGGTGTCGTTGAGCGTGCTTGCGCCTTCGACACGCGCCCGGAGATGGGATGCGGCAACGTTGATGCGCGAGGAGTAGGCAGAAGGCCGGTTGCTCGATGACCGGACGGCGGCGCGGATCGACAACTGTGCCGCGAGGGTTCCTGCGGCGGCTGCAAAGGGAACCTCCGCATCGGTGACCTCGCAACACGGTATGAAGGGCGAGACACAGTGGGACGTACGGGCTCCTGAAGCGCGGACGCGGACGAAAGCTCGTGGCGGCCCACGGGGTGGAGGCTGCTTGTGATGTAGAACTCGCGGGAAGGTGAGACCCTTACGGGACGGGCGAACCAGGCCCGGCGGGTGCACACAGCGAGCATGCGACTGTTGGCCGGCGCGCGCCGGCTCGCTCTCTTGGCGCCGCACACGGCAAGCCAGAGCTCCGTTCTGTTCTGCCCTCGTCATTTGCCGGAAACGACGCATCCCTTAAGGAAGCGCCGATGAGGTAGTGTCGCCAGATGCTGCAACGCCACGGGCTCTTTGTGTCCACAACCACTATGCCCATGATTCGCTTCGGCATTCGTGAGCAGTTCATGGCGCTCAGGTCGCACCATATGTCTGCGGACCGGGTGGAACACGAGCGGGCACTCGCCCTCGACTACCACCTTGGCGAGACGTTCTCACGCCTACTGTTCGTGCTTCAGGAACTAAACCACGTGATGCAAGAGCTGGGAGCCACCTACGACCGTGGCGGAGATGATTGGTCGTCTCCTCATCTCTACATGTTGGGCGAGTGCCTGGCGGACCAGTCTATGGCCTACCTCGGCATGGTCGTCGATGACATAGCCATCCTCGTCGCAATTGCGGTCGGCGCTCCTGGTGTGGATGGCATGGGAGCGCTGAAACGCACGAAGACCATCGCGGTGCTTCGCGCTGAGAACGCCGCAATTGCAGACTCTGTGACATCGCTTGATGAGTCCGGCTCTTGGTGGGACGTCGGGTTCAGGAGAGGAGCCGGAGTACGCCAGTTGATCACGCACCTCCACCACAGCGTGCGCCTCCAAGTCTCTCGAGCTCCCGACGAGCCGCATGAGACGTCGGCCTTTGTGTCGGCATCCGGTCCGAGACCCGGCGCCGGCAACTTCACAGCGAATCTGCGCTCGGTGCTGGTGGGCCTCTGTCATTGGCTCGAGCGCCTGGAACCCCAGATAGCAACCGTGCTCCGTCGTCGCGGAATCAGCGCGAGCATCGCAACTACCGACAGGGATTGGTGTCCACATTTCCGCCTGCCCGTGGGCATGCCTCCGAGCACGCGAATGTTCCACGCACGTTACTTTCCATTCCCGTACTGCGAGGGCTCCGCCCATCTTCCTGTCACCTGCCATCCGCCAGAGCCGAATGGAACGGGTGGAGCCACGGCCTCAATCATCATCGGGAAGTGAGCACCCACTCGCGCATACGCGACAGCTCAGGAGTTGAGGCTTGGCGCCTGGCCTAGTCTGGGAGATTCGCGTTGCGCTATCGGGCCCGCGCAGGCCGGCTCTCTAGATTCCAGCAGACCTCCAATCGGCTCCCGGCCCGAGCGTCGGGCGGACGACAGTTTCGAGCGTAGCTCGCGCGCCGACCAGGGCGGCCGACAGCAGGCATTCCACTCCTGCATAGCTGTGAGCGCTTCATCGTCCGTGAGCGCAAAGCCGCGAACCAACCGGCAACAGACCTGGAAGGTGGCAAGGTCGCCCTGCTGCCCCGATACGGCGGGCGGGATGGCCGCGACGTAGCGGCGGGCCCGCTCGAGGCGGTCGGCGCGGCCGTTGAGCGGATCTCGCACCTCAGGCTGCGCTTTTGGCTTTGGGAACGCGCTGGGCGTCGCCGGGTCTGTGGCACTGGCGTAGTCGGCCACCACCTCGCACCCCGGCGTGTACTTGTGGTTCAGGAACCCCGGCAGCCGCGTGAGCTGCGCGCATGATGTCGCGGCCTTATCGGTGCCGAGTTCAACGGCGAGCTGCTTCTGGAGTGCCTCGGTCCCCTCCTTCGTGAAGCCGGTCACCCGCCACAGCACGTGCAGCCGTCCGGGTGACGAGCGGATCACGTACGACGGCAACGGCAGGTCGCGTCGGGCACCGATCGCCTTCAGCACGCCATCGCCGTCCTTGTCGGCGTCGAGGAACACGTGGCGGATCTCGCCGATGGCCTCGCGCGTACGGGCGCGGCGTTGCGGGCGGATGGCGTTGATGCTGACGTACACACTGAACCGGCGCGCGTTCTGGGCGCGCAGCCAGGCCTGGAACTTCGGGTGGCCGATCAGCGACAGCGGGCCGACGCGCTGGGCGGTGCCGCCCGTATCGTGGGACTTCAGGAACACCGCGACCCAGTCGTCCGGGTGGAACGCGGTGCGCAGGAACCTGACCGGTGCGTCCTTGTCAATGGCCATGGCGTCCTCCCCTACTGCTTCGTGAGCAGCACCCGCCCGGTGAACGTCGCCGCCTGACAGTCGGTGCCGGTGAAGTTGGCCTCGATGCGAGTGGCCTGCGCCGTACCGACACTGCCGAACGTGCCGCGGCAGCCGCGGGGCGAGTCGAACCCGCCCAGCGTGCTGATGTTCGCCGGTGGCGCATTGCCAGGCGTGAGCGTCGTCGAGCCACTCGCCGTGGCAGCGAACCACGGGTGCTGCGCCTGGATGTTCGTGCGGAACGACTGCAGATTGGTGCCGGGCACCGGCTCGAACGTCCATTGCACCGGGCCCGATACCTCGGGCTGCGCATCGGGGTCGCCGGGGTTGACCTGCACCGTGAGCGTGCCGCGCCAGGTACCGGTGAGGAACGAAGTCGGCGCACTCGGTGCGGTCGGGCTCGAGCTGCCGCCTCCACACGCCGCGAGCGCGACCAACAGCGGAAAGGGAAGGGTCCAACGAAGTGCGCTCATGACGCGCCTCCTGCGGCCGTGGCGACACCGGATGTGAACGGGGCGAGCGTGTAGCGATCCGTGGCGTGGTCGTACCCCTCGACGGCCAGCACCTCCCTGACCGCGCGCCGCCCCTCCCCCCTGTCGATGTGCACCACCAGATGGATGGCCAGGGCGATGGCCTCGCGGATGCTCCGATGCGGCAGGCCGACGTTGGCCGTGAGGACGCAATGCGCCAGGCGCACCAGCGCCTGCTCGGCGGAGTTCGCATGGATGGTGCTGAGCGTGCCCTGATGCCCCGTGTTGAGCGCCTGCAACAGGTCGAATGCTTCGGCGCCGCGCACCTCCCCTACCAGAATGCGGTCGGGTCGGTGACGGAGCGTGGCCCGCAGCAGGTCCGCGATCGTGACCGCCGGGAGCGGGTCCTCGCTGCCCAGCGCCGCCTGCGGACGCCGAGCCTCGAACCGCACCAGATTCGGCTTGTCGATGAGGATCTCGGACGTCTCCTCGATGAGGACGATGCGGTCGGTGGCGGGGATGGTGGAGGCGAGCGCGTTGAGGAGCGTGGTCTTGCCGGTGCCCGTGCCGCCAGAGATGAGGATGGTGCGCCGCTGGCGCACGGCCTCGGCGAGGTCATGGGCGAGATCCGAGGTAAGGGTACCGACGGCGACCAGTTCGTCCAGCGTGTAGCGATGTGTGAACTTCCGCACCGTGAGGGTCGGCCCATCCACCGAGCACGGCGGGAACATGGCGGCGACGCGGGAGCCGTCCTCGAGGCGCGCATCGAGGGCCGGCTGGACGTCGGAAATCTCGTCGCCGCAGGCCCGCGCGATGTTCTTGATCGCGACGGTGAGGTTCCGCGACTCGAGCGTGCGGTCTGGAACCAGCGCGAGCGCCCCCTCGCGCTCCACGAACACGCGTCGGCCGCCGCAGTTGACCATCACCTCGGTAACGGCCGGGTCCTGCAGCAGGTCCTCGATGGGCCGGAGGAACGGGAGGATGCGATCCAGGCTGCTCATAACGCGCCTCGCTGCTGGTGGTCGAAGTAGCTGGTCTGCACGTCCAGGTAGTGCGGTTTCAGGTAGCAGAGCTGCGGCGGCAACGGGTTCATGCCGTCGTACGGCAAGACGATGGCCTGGGAGTTCTGGAGTTCGGTGAACGCACGGGGCGCGAAGATGTACTCGTTGGTGGGCGTGTAGCTCTTGCTGGCGGTAATCGACTGCCGCCCCGCAGCGGCGCGCCCGGTGAGCAGCGAGACGTGCGCGTCGCGTCCCGACTCCGAGAGACTGAAGTTCGCCTTCAGCCGATCCCTCTTGCCACAGAGTTCGGCCGCGTTGCGCGCGGTGAACTCGTCGCTGGTGGCGAGGAACACCTTGGTGCGGAAGCACTGGAGCAGCGTCCGCCAGCTCTCGTCGCCGGGCAGCACAGACCGCAGCGAGCTGATGCTCTGGGTCGCGACGATGGGAATAAGGCGGCCCTGGCGCGACAGCGCGAAGGTGCGCTCATCGCCCGTGGGGTCGGTCTCCCCCACCGTGGCGAAGGCGTGGTACTCGTCGCAGACGAACAGCAGGTCGCGCCAGACCCGGTTCGGCTGGGCGCTGATCTTCGGGATACGCTGCAGGACCGCGCGTTGGAAGTCCAGCTTCAGCATCACGCCGATGACGCGGGCCAGCCCAGGGTTCAGCGCCACCGGGAAGTTGAGGGCCAGGATGCGGCCGGCGTCGAGCAGCGTGTCGATCTTCTCGAGGGGCCGCGGATCGCCTGGCGCGCGGGTCCCGAGGTAGGCGCTGCGCGGTGGACAGAACGCGCGGTGCACGGCGGGGTTGTCGTCGAACAGCGAGAGGAATACGACGATGCCCTCGGTGATCGAGGAGCGGAGGCGGGTATCGAGCCTACTCCAGCCCTGGTGGTACCACCGCTGCAAGGCCTCGAGCTGGTGACGCCGGGCGGTCCATCCCTCACCCTGCGCGCGGCGCACGGTGTACGGCACATTGGACTTCGCGAGGTACTCCTCGAGCTCGAACTCATACGGGTGCGCCATGTGACTGGCATCTTCCTCGTACCAGGAACTCCAGGCGCGCAGGGACTGGACCGTCTCGTACACCTCGCGCGGCAGCAGCACTACGTCGGGCGGCGAGGCCAACGCCGCCTTCAAGCGGGTGATGTCCTTGACGATCAGCTGGTCGTCCAGGATGTACCGGTAGACCTCGGCAAACGTCGTGTACCCGTCGGTGAGTCGTCGGAGCAGGATCACGAACTTCAGCAGGTCGGTGTAGGCCTGCTGCCAGAACGGCTCCTTGCTCTTGCCGAACAGGTTGTTCAGCAACGTGGCAATGGCATAGGCCACCGCATAGGCATCAAGGTCGTTGTGGAGTGGGTTGTAGCAGACGTCGGTGTCGAGCCCGACTTCGACGTAGTCAGCCTCCCGCCCGCAGGCCTGCAGCATCGTGCGCACCTGCCGGCAGAAGTCGCCCTTCACTTCCATCACCAGGCCGCCCAGCTTGTGGTCTGGTTCGTGGCTCCGCCAGCGCACGAGTTGATCGACGTACGGGTACATGCACGCAGACGTCTTGCCCGTGCCGACCGAGCCCAGGACCATGACGCCCGTGTACAGCCCGCGCTGCGGGATGGTGAGCCACTGCGGATCGGGCGCGCGTCCCGGACGCGTCTCGTGATGCGTCTCCCCGAGGACGAGCGAGGGGGCGGGCCGCTCCTCGGGCGGCACGTAGCGCGGCAGGCCGCGGAACGTGAGTCGCGGCGCGTGGCGGTACATCGCGATCGCGAAGAGCGATCCGAGCAAGGACGCCGCGAAGAACGGGGTGGTGAACCAGAGCGTGGCATAGCCGTACTGCAGGCCCTGGTAGATGTCGGGCCGACGCAGCGCGATCAACGCGAGGAACACGTTGTCGGCCGGCAGCGGGTGCGCGCGCAGGCCCCACACGCCCACCGCAAGGGCCACGGCCATCGCGACGAGCGTGCGGGCGTCAAGGAGTGTGGGGAGCATCGTATGACTCCGGGTGAACGTGGGACAGCGACCGTCTCAGTGGCTACTGACCGGCGCGGGCACGCTGGTGGCGCGCGGCGGCCGGGTGGCATGCCGACGGACGTGGGACTGCCGGTGCGGCACGAAGGACGCCGGGTGCTCGAGCCGCCACTGCAGGAAGTCCTTGTCCTTCCCGAGTACGGTATCGATCACCTGGTTGAGCACGTACTCGGTCGACTCGCCGAGGAAGTGCGCGTACGCATACAGCGTTTCGTTGGTTTCGTGGTCGAGGCGCGTGCGGTGCCTGACCAGTTGCTTGCCACGGGTTCTGGGCTTGATGAGCGCCATGGCGATGTCCTCCGGAAATGGTGAGCAGACGCGGTGTGCACGCGGCGCCGAACAGTGGCGCGCGGTGACAGGCACCGAGATGGGCAACGCGGACGGGCCATGGGCCGGCCACGCGGTGGGCCAGATTCGTGCGGGACGAAATGTCGGCCAGTGAGGGGCGTGAACGACCCCGCCGGGGCGGGGTGCGGGACCGGGTCCCGCGCCAGATCAGGGGGTCGTTCACGCCCCGATTCCGTGCTTGATCGGGCCGGGAGCCTGGGGCGGCGGTGGCCCAGATCGCCACCGCACGGGCGGAGGTCGAGGGCCGTAACTTGCTGGCGCGAAATCGGTTAGTCGGCTGGAGACGGGTACGAACCCGAGGCGCCGTCCGGGTCACGGGCGCAAGAACGACGTTGACCGAGGGGAGCCACGAGGCCCCCGGACCGGTAGCTCCCCCGGTAGCTCCCCTCCGTCGGCGGTGATGGCGCCTCATCATGCCGTGCCGACCAGGGAAGAGAGATGCAGGTAGGGCCGTGGCAGGACCTCGCATTCGACCCGCCCCGACTGCCGCTCGAGCGCCATCGCCAACACCGGTGACCGGGCCTCCTCGACCACCGTGTCGCCGTCCGCACGCCACGCGCGATAGAGGGCCCGATACCGCGGCGAACCGAACGCCCGGCGGCATCGCGCCAGCCGCGTTCGATCCGGTGGCACCACGTGCGCCAGCCCGGCCTCGGCGCGTCGCCGCTGCGTGAAGTACCACTGGAGATCGTCGAGCACGATCGACGGCACCGGGGTGGCGAGCTCCTGGTGCAGGGCGGTGAGGTACGCGTCTTTGGCGACCCGCAGATGCGTCGGGATCAGGACGCGCACCGTCCAGCGCGGGAAGACGCGCAACAGCTCCGCATGGCGGTACAGGAAGCCACGAAACTCCACGGGCGCCGGCCGGGTGACCAGGTACAGCAACGTGTAGGCGATGCCCGCGTCCTCGACGCCGATGGGCAGGTGGTCGGGGAAGTAGCGAGTCGTCGTCTCCGGCCGCTCGCCGAAGGTCACATGCGGCAGGCGGGCGCGGGGCACGCGGGTGCCGAAATGCGTCGTGAAGTGCGCCACCTTCTCGCGCTCGGTCGCCAGCCACACGCACTCGGGCTTCGCCAGAATGGCGTCCAGCAGCATGAGCCGCTCGACGGCGCGCGCCACGGCTACGGGCTTGCGGAGCCGGCTGTGCGGTTCGCCGATCGCGGCGTACAACTTACGGTGGCGCACGTGATAGATGCGCGCCCCGGCATGGCCAGCGGTGTACCGCGTGGCGTACCGCGAGGCGACCAGTCTGGCAAAGAAGTCGCGCGCCGTCTGGCCGTACACCATCCGTCCGAAGGTGCAGTAGTGGCGCACCATGCACACCCCGGCGTGCAGCATCACCGTCGTGAGGAACGCGGCCTGCCGCTGCGTGAACTTCTCCCCCATCAGCGCCGCGACTCGCTGGTCGAACGTCATCGCAGCAGGTCCTCCGCGAGGCGCGGGTCGGGTCCGCGACCGCCTCGCCCACGCTGGTGGCCGGCCGTGATGCGCGCGCCCGTCGCGCGATGCGTGCTGAAGCCGCTCCGCGCCTTCGCGGCGGCGTGGGCACCGCGATAATGCGGCGTCACCACCTCGAGGTCGCGCACCTCGAGGCGCCCGTCGGCGCACTCGTACTCGACGCGCGCGTCGGGGAACTGCACGTGCCCGTCGTGCTCGGGGAGGCGGCGCTCCGCGGCCCAGCGTGCGATCTCGGCAGCGTCGCGCGCCGGGCGTCCGCTGCTCGAACGCCGCTCCCGGTTCGGCGCCTGGAGGAACTGCTGGTACTCGCGCTTCAGGTCGCGCTCGAGCACCACGCGCCGGACGCGGCCGCCTGACGCGCGGATGTCGTCAGCGGCGTCGCGGTAGGCGTGCAGCACCTTGAGGTCATGCTGCAGTTCGCGTGGCGTCGCCGGACCAGCGTGGAAGGTCTGCTCGGGGCCCGAGCGATCCTCTCGCCGGACGCTCTCGAGCAGGTCGAGAGCGTCCTCCGACAGCGTCAGGACCGTCGCGCGCTGGCCATCGACGACGGCCGTGAAGGTGTCGACGAGCCCCGCCTCTCGGAGCCGCTCGACGTCGCGCTCGGCGGCGCGCGCGGGCTGCTCAGGTTCGCGGAGATCCGCCGCATTGACGACGCGCAGCGCGCCCACGGTGGTGAGCAGGCGTGTCTCGGAGCCGCGCAGCGTGTAGGTGCGTCCGCGGTGGCGCACGCGCTCGCGGTCGGGTCCCTGCGGCAGGGCGAGATCCCGCACGAACACGTCGCGGTAGTCCCGCTCGGGCGGCAGGCGATCGACGTCGGCGCCGACGCGTCCGCCGCGCGAGATGTCAGGGCGTTCCTGCTGCTGGGGACGGGGTGGATCGATGTCCCGGTACATCGGAGCCTCCTGGTCTACGGTTCGAGGGGCGTGCCGAGGTCGTCGAGCACGCCGTCCGCGGTGCCGAGCTGCCGATCGAGGTGCAGCAGCTTGCGGCCGGTGTCGCGCAGGAACAGCCAGCGCGCGATGCTGTAGTACACGCCGAAGAGGTTGAAGAAGACGACGAGCAGCGACAGCCCGATGACCGGGCCATGCCGCCGGAACAGCGTGGCCTTGTACGGCGTGAGGAACGTGAGCTCCCCGGCCAGCCAGGCGCCGCCAAGGAACAGCGTGACCGCCGCGAGGAAGGCCGCGTTGGCGATCACCGCCGCGTCTCCTCGAAGGCCTGGTCCACGCGGAAGTAGCCGATCTGCAGCCCGAGCGGATTCACCGGGATCAGCGCGTTCGGCACACGGTCGCGCAGGGTGAAGTTGACCTGCGCGACATGCGTCTCCCGGCTCCGCTCGTGGCGCGTGCCGGGCGAGTAGAAGACCTTCTGGAAGCTGACCACCGCCTTGTAGGGTGGCGTCGCCAGCTCGCCCAGGCTGACGTTCTGCACGACGACGTCGATCTCGTCGGCGGAGGGGTTCGTGAGGAACTGCTCGAGGGTACGTCCCCGGTCGTCCGCGGCGATGGTCGCGTCGGCCAGCGCCGGCTCCAGGAACAGCAGCGAGTCGGGGTACTCCCGCTGTACCGTCGAGCGGATCCGGCTGAAGTGCTTCACCACGAACTGCGTGAGGAAGTACCGGAGCTCCGGGGCCTGCGGGGCGTAGCGCGACGCGTCGTAGGCAACGGCCTCGGCGCGCCCCACCTGGTCGATGCGGATGACCAGCGGCTTCACGTCGGCATAGCGCCGCGCGGTGTGGACGTTGAGGCCGATCAGACCCAGCGCCACCAGCGAGACCAGGACCAACGCAATCTTCAGGTACGTGTTGAGGACCAGTGCGGAGCCATACAACTCGACGAACTGGTGCTTCGCGCTCTCGAGCGTCTTCGGGTGCACGTCGCCCACCGTGGCAGCCATCGTCGTGCCCTCCTCAGAACCAGGACGAAGCGACCCGGTAGGCCATCCAGGCGAGGCACAGCACCGCGCCAATGGCCATTGCGATCAGGTAGCCCAGCACCAGCAGACGGCTGAACGCTGGTGACGAAGGGCGATCGTGGTGGCGGAGATGCTCAGGACCTACGTTCGTCGCCATACGGACCTCACATCACGAGAACAGACGACCGACACCAACCCTCGTTGGCATGGCGGTTTCGCCGCTGGACCCACTCAGAATCGAGTGCGTCAGCGACGGCACCATCAGGATGCCGACGCAGAACGTCGCCACGACGGCGAACGCCTGGATCGCGTAGATCCCATACTCCGCCTGGGTGATCATCGGCGGCAAGGTCGTGACGTACCGGTACACGAACTGCTCGTAGATCATCAGGAACGCGATGGCCACGACCGGCACGAACGAGTACTGAATGAACGAGCGCAGCCAGCCCCAGAACAGCCAGTCGAGCTTCGGCACGATGAAGAACGGCACGAAGATCGGGCCCAGCAGCGCGCACACGGCGCTGGCGATGAGCCCGAACGAGATCACGGCCAGCGACGCCGCCTTCGCGAACGCCAGGGACAGCAGCACCGACCAGTAGATCAGGTTGGCGAGGATGGCCCACGGGTCGGGCTGCATGAAGTGCTCGCCGAGGGTGTCGAAGTGCCGGTAGATGTTGTCGAAGGCGCGGGCCTCGAGCACCGATTGGAAATAGCCCGTCTGGTCGGTGATGAGGTTGCTGAAGGACACGCCGATGCCCGGGATCGGCGACTCGTAGAAGGCGATCATCGCGTAGCCGAACGACACGAACAGCAGGAGCTTGGCGAAATCGAACATGCCGTCGCCCAGCCCGCCCCGGCCGAACATCATCCGGATGCCCTGCCAGCTGATCACAATGGCGGCGAAGGACATGAACATGGCTGTGCCGAATCGGAGGAACTCCGGCTCGTGGACGGTCAGCAGCGACGTGATGGCCTGCTGGATCGTCGGGATCAGGTTGAGCGAGGGCTGCGGCTGCATGGGGACCTCCGCGTGCGCGGATCAGGGCTGGCGCCAGGTGCGCAGGGCGTCGCCCGCGCCGGCGGCGAAGGCCGCGTTGACGACTTCGCGCTCGCGCCACGCCGTGAGCTGCATGTTGAGCGTCGCGGCTTCCGTGTCGCGCGCCCGCTTCCCGTCCACGGCCAGCTGCTCGACGACGGCCGCCAGCACCTGCACGCGGTTCTGTCGCTGGCGCGCCCCGACCAGGACGCCGCCGCTGATCTTGTCGAGCACGGCCGTCATGCTCTGCTCGAGTGAGCCGTTGGTGACGTCGGTCTCGAGCGCCTGGATGGCGCGGAGTTCCGCGCGTCCGTTGTAGCGGACGCGGCCGGTGTCATTCGTGCCCGACGTCAACGTGGCGGCTGCCACGTCGAGGGTCGCCATGGGTGCCGTGAGAGCCCGCCGCGCGGCGGGCGTCAGACGGGCCAGGAGCGCGGGTTCGTTCAGCAGCGCCTGCGTGACCGCTCGGACGCCGCCACCCTCGTCCCCGTAGTTCAGTGCCGCGTGGTAGTCCCGGGCGAATCGGAACAGGTTCGGGTCCTCGAAGTCGTGGATGCGCCAGAGGGGCGCCCCCGCAACGCGGTACTTCCCGAGGTCGGTGAAGTTGCTCAGGCGGTGCGCCATGCGACGCAGCTGGCTGTGCTGCTGCGTCTGCAGCTCCGCCAGGTACTCCTTGATCACCGCCGTGATGCTGTTGCGCGTCACCACGGCCGGGTCGTACACGACGACCTGCGCCCGGACTGGCGCGACCGACAGGACCAGCGCGCCTACGATGAGCGAGAGACGCAGCGCCTTCATGGCTGCCTCCACGTGCGCAGCGCGTCGCCCGTGCCAGCGACCATGGCGTCGTTGACCACACGCCCGTCGCGCCACGTCACCAACTGCATGTTCATGGTCTGGGCCTCGCTGTCGCGCAGGCGCTTGCCCCGCGCGAGCAGCTGCTCGAGCGCGTGCGAGAGCAGCTGGTTGGCGGCCATGTCCTGCCGTCGGCCGAGCAGTTCGCCGGAGGCGATCTTGTCGAGGATGGCCGTAGCCTCGTGGTAGCGCAGCAGGCCGCTCATCACGTCGCCCTCGAGCTCCTCCACCGCCGATTGCAACTGCCCGTGGTACCCACGCAGCGCACCGACCTGGTGCGCGCCGAGCGTCGCCACCGAGTCGCTGATCTCGACCGTGGCGTACTGCCGCTCGAAGGTCCGGCGTGCGGCCATCGGCATGCGCGCGGGCAGGTCGCGCGGCACCTGCAGTGGGATGGTCGTGGCCCAGTATCCTGCCCCCGCCGGATCGCCCGCGTTGAAGGCGGCCAGCCAGGGCCGCCCGAAGCTCCAGGCGCCGAGGTCGTGTCGTGCCGTCCCCAGTCCGGGGATGCGGTAGCCCTCGAGGCTGCCCAGCCCCTTCGACATGCGCTGGATAGTGCGATACTGCGCCATCAGTTCCTGGTAGTGGCGCTGCGCCTGCTCGGCGATCGCGACGGCCTCGACCAGGTTGGCCGGATCGAACACCACCAACTGCGCCGCTGCCGGCCTCGCCAGCAGTCCCGTCATCGTCAGCATCATCACTACGCGTCGCATGGTTCACCTCCGTCCGAAGAGACTGGTGCCCGACTCCCAGACCGGCAGGTCGAGGTCGCTCGTGACGTACACCTTCACGCGGTGTCCTTCGCGGATGGTCACCGTGGGCAGCCGGTTCAGGAACCGGGTCATCACCTGCGCGGTGGCCTGCGCTCCGGTGTCGGCGACATTTCCGGCCACGACCACCGTGCGGTCGCCGTCGCCGAGCCCGATGCCCGCGCTGCCGATCAGCTGCGACAGGCCACTCACGAGGCCGACCGCCGACGCCGCGCCGAACGTGGACCAGTAGTGGTGGTTCACCTTGTCGCGGAGCCCCGCGTCGCCGATCTGGTTGAGGCCCTTGAACTGGTCCAACGCCAGCGTGCGGCCATCGGGAAGGATCAGGCGGTGGAACAGCACCGCCAGACGCGCTTCCCCGAGGGCCTGCACCGGGCGTGTCTCGCCTAGGACCCTCGCCCCAGCCGGGATGAGCACGTCGCGCCCGCTCAGCGCGTACACCGGATTGGTCACCAGGCAACTCACCGGCGCGGCCATGCCGCCGTCCAGCCGATTCGTGAGGACCGCGTCGATCAGCGTGCCTTCCAGCACCCGGTTGGGTGACGAGGACTGGAGGACGGCACTGACTGCCGTCCCGGTGGCGCTGCCTACCGGGGCAGGTGACGGTGCGGCCTGAGGCGTCGGCGTCTGCACGTTCGCCACCTGGGCGGCCGCACCGGCCTGCGTGCGGGTTGCACGCACCACCGCATCGGCGATCGCGTCGATGGAGGGTGGCTGATCCGATGGCAAGTCGTTCGTGCTGCCGGGCCGCCGGCTGTTCGCGCCACCGTCGGGCCGCTGGTTATCAGGTCGACGGCTCAGCACCACGTTGCTGGCGAACAGGCTCTCGTACTCCCGACGCTTCCGCTCACTATCGACCGGGTCCACGCGCGGTGGCGCCGCCACATCGTCTTCGAACGAGGGCGGCAGCGGCGGCTCGCCCTCTGGCAGTTCCGCCGGCTGTACGGCCTGGGCCTCGAGCAGGCGCAAGCGGTCCTGGTACTCGCGCACCCGGTCCGGGTTCGTCGTCGCCGGCGTGGCGGTCGCTTGACGCACGGGCGTCGGCGCGTCAGGTCGGCCGGTCAGCACGATGATCAGCAGCATCGCCGCGGCCAGGCCGGCCATCAGCCACGTCTGCACGCCCCGCGGCAGCACGCCCTGCGGCACGGGCCGCCGGTCGGTGACCGGCGTGGTGACGGGAGTGTCGGGCTGGTCCGGCACGTCACCGCTCCCGCCGCACGAAGTCGAAGGTCGCCTCGCCGAGCGCGAGGTAGCCGCGGTCGATCACCTTGGGGACGACGTAGGTGCCCTCGCCGCGCACCTGGAAGTTCACGGCGGCGGGCTTGCCGTCCTTCAGCTCGTACAGGGCCGGCAGCTCGCGGGCATCCGACTTCAGGTACGTGAACTGGCCGTCGTGCCAGATGGCCCGGACGTAGAACGGCTTCTCATATCGGGGCGCGCCGTATGTGAAGCGCAGCTGCGCCGGGTACGCATCGCGCTCGCGGGCGATGACCTCCCGTGCCTGCTGCTCTGCGGTGCTGACCTGCGCACGCGCCGCACTGACCTCCTGCTGCAGCTGCTGCATCTCGGCGGCGCTGAAGTACTTCTTGGGGCCGGCCGGTGCCGAGGCCCCCGGGTTCACATACACCTTGAGGTCTGGTGCGCCGGTGCCGCTCTTCTCCGTGAGCAGGAACGAGTAGATCGTGCCGCGCGCGGTCACGAGGTTGAGGTTGGTCTCGGCCCCGGGCTTGGCGGGCTTCACGTGGGCGACGTTCTGCACGGCGCTGATCACCCAGAAGTCGCGGTCGCCGCAGATCACGTCGAGGATCTCCTCGCCGTCTGGCAGCACGACCATCGTCGTGTACCGGAGGCGCGTCTGCAGCGGGATGAGGCTGCGGTCGGAGGCGGTCACCTCACGGATGCCGTCGGTCTGGGCGGCAGCCACGAGCGCGGAGGCCGGCACCAGGCATGTGGCCACGGACAGGGTCAGTCGTCGACGCATGGGACACCTCACGAGCGATCAGGCCGACGCGGACAGACGATCGAGGCCGCCCTCGAACCCGTGGGTCCGGAGCGCCGCGTCCACGCGGGCGTTGTCCTGGGGAGAGTTCGTGTAGATCCAGTAGCTGCGCGGGTCCACCTGCAGCGTCAGCACCTTGGCGAGGTGGGCGCGCTTGAGGAGCACCTGCTGTCGCGGCAGAAGGTGCGTGAGCAGGTCGAGCTCGCGCTCGTTCATCTGCAGCAGCTCGGCGTACTGCTGGCGATCCAGCGACGGGTTGGCCAGCAGCAGCCGCGTCGGGCAGCTCTCGACGACAGTGCGGAGCAGGTCGGCGGAGGCGAAGTCCTCGAGGCTCTGGGTGGCGAGGATCATCGAGGCATTGCGCTTGCGCCACGTCTTGAGCGCCTCCTGCACGTAGGCGCGCAGCGTCGGATGCTGGATCAGGCGCCAGGCCTCGTCCATCACGCACACCTTCACCGTGGCAGCCTCGGACGGATCGAGCACCCGGTCGCTCACCCGGTGCAGCACGTAGAACAGCAGCGGCTCGAGCAGCGACGGGTACGCCCGCATCGCCTCCACGTCGAACACCTGCAACCGGTCCATCGTCAAGGTGTCGCGTGGGTGGTCGAAGAGCGCGGCGTACCGGCCGCTCCCCACCCACTTGTGCAGGCGCGCCCCGAGCGGGCGCGGCAACAGGTTGGCCAGGGTGAAGAGACGCCGCTGGGCGTGGTCGAGGACGAACAGGTTCTCGACGGCCTCGTACACTTCGCGGTCCTCGCGATCGGAGAGCCGGTAGCCGTCCTCCCCCTCGAGCAGCACGCGCGTGAAGGCGTGCAGGAAATGGAGCTGCGCCGGGGTGGGTGACACCAGGTCGAACGGGTTCAGCGTGACCGCCTGCTGGTGGAGGCCGAGTTCCAGGTAGGCGCCGTCGAGCAGCGTCGCCAGCTTGCGGTAGCTGTGCCCGAGGTCGAGCACCACCGTCAGCGGGTCGTACTGCTGCAGGTGCGTGACCAGGAAGTTGAGCAGGAAGCTCTTGCCGCTTCCCGTCGCCCCCAGCACCAACGTGTGCCCCACGTCGTCCACGTGCAGGTGGTACGCGTACGGCGTGTGCACCGTCGTCTCAAATACGGCGAGCGCGCGGCGGCCGTCAATGTCGCGCCGGACACCAGCGTCGTGCGTGAACAGGAAGCTCAGGTCGGCGAGGTTCGTCTCGAGCAGCGCCAACCGGCGCAGGTTGCACGCGCCGTTGCCCGGGAACAGGCTGAGCCATGCGTTCAGGAGGTTGTAGGTCTCCTCGAACATGCTGCCGTCGTGGGTGGCCAGGGCCTTCTGGACGTCGGCAACGGTCGCCTGCAGCGCCCGGCGGTCCTCATGGCACAGCGCGATCGTCAGCGAGCACAGCCCGAAGCCGTGGCCGTGCACCTCAAGCTCGGTGAGCGCGTCGCCGAGCTGCTGCACCATCGCGCCCGCGGAGTCGTCCACGAGCATCTCCTCCGGGCGGGTGTCCGAGGAGACGTAGTTGATGAGCGACACGCGCTTGTTGAAGTAGTGGCGTCGCCTGGCCTGGATGTCCCGACGCACCCGCTCGGGGCGGGACCGCTGCCACTCCAGGCAGGCAATGAACGCGCCGGGTATGGCGAGCAGGTCGCCGAGCATGTGCGCGAAGGTACGCGTCGGCGGCTCCTTCATCGACAGCACCTTCACCGCGTGCCGCCCCACCAGCAGGTGGTCGCGATGGCACTCCACCGGCGAGTCGGCGACGAAGTAGTCGAGGTGCGTGTCGTAGGCCAGCGGCGCGTGTTCCGCGGTGGCGCGGTCGCAGTTGGCGAGCCGACGGAAGAACCGGAACGCCTCTGCCTTTGGCAGGCGGCGGATGCCGAGTTCCGAGAGCTGCACCTCCAGGGTGGCCGCCCGGTGGTGCAGCGTGGCCACGGCGCGATCGAGGTCCGTCTCGAGCAGGGCCATCGTCCGGGTCGGCGACAGCCAGTCGCGGAGGGCTTCGGACGGCCGATGCCACAGGCCGCGGAGGGCGGTGCTACGCCGCGCCTGGGTGGGCGGCTCGTACAGGAGCACCAGCACGTGCTCGATGTCGAACAGCGACTCGCGCCGCCCGTTCAGGTAGGCCGTGCGCTGCGCCAGGGCGTCGGCCGCGACACGACGCGTCGCCTGCGGCGCCTCGAACGGCGGCGTTTGCTGCTTGAGGACGTACTGGTACACGCGCCAGTGCTCGTCCAGGGCCCGCAGGGCGCCCTCGAACTGGCGGATGGCGGTCAGGCGCTGCGCGTGAGTGAACCCCTCGGCGTCGATGCCGCGCAGGCGATACACCAGGCCCACGTGCCCGGCCTTCGTGAGGAACGTCGCGTCGTCAACGAAGCCCCACAGGGCGATCAGCGAGTTGATGGCACCGGTCTCGCCGTAATCCTTCAGCAGCCGGGACAGCCTCACCATGGCCGCACCTCCACGTCCTGGCGCAGGTGCTTGCCCGGGTCGAAGCGCCGGCGTGCGCGCGACGAGGACAGCAGGATGCGCAGCATCTCGGGATCGCGCGCGGTGGCCCAGAGCGCGAACCCGTACAGGCCGGCAAACATCAGCAGGCCGGCGAGGAAGGAGTAGAAGAGGTTGAACGCGGCGGCGCCGAGCAGCAGGGCGAGGAAGAACAGGCGTCGCTCGACGCCGCATATGGTCAGTGGGCGGTGCAGGGCCTTGTAGACCACGCGGGTGGTCGGCCCGTCGGGCACGAGCGAGGAGCGAGGCTGCATCGTCGTCGCCCTAGAACAACCAGGCCAGGAACTGCGTGGCGAACAGCGCGAGGCCGCCGCCGAAGACGATGCCGCTGATCTGCCGCTTGGCGCCGGCCTCGCCGAACATGAACATGAGGCCGCCAATCACGATGGACACGAGCGCGAGCGAACGCGCCAAGGGGCCCGTGAACGTGGACTCGAGGTTGCCGGCGGCGCGCTCCCAGGGGGACTGCGCGAGGGCCGTCGCCGGCAGGAGCAGCAGCGCAGCGAGGGTGACCGAGACGAGCGTGCCGACGTGGCCACGCGGGGTGGGGCTGGAGACCTGAAGAAGGTGGCGCATCGGGTTCCTCTCCAAAGAGGAGGACGCGTCCTGCACGTCCGTCCTGCATGAAGAAGAACCTTGCTTCCGGCGAGAAGCTTACTGCCCTCACAGTTGGCCGCCGCACGATCCCAACGGTTAGCTCTCTGACATAATGGGTCCGGCTGAGCCGCTCCCCTCAGAGTTGCACTATTCCGCAAATGCCAGCTGACCCGTCGAACTGGACTCTGACAGACTGGGCATCCGGCGCAACAGTGGCCAGCTTTGTCCTCTACGCGGTCGATTTTCTCCGCGGCCGACTCGCGCGCGCCGCTCGACCGTTTCTGACATTTCGCTCATTGACCGGCCCCGGGCACATTGAAGTCAGTAACGCCGGGCCCGGTACCGCAACGGACCTCTTCCTGTTGGGAGAGGACAGATCGACGATCGTCGACGAGAGCGTTCAGGCCTTAGCCGTCGGCGGGAAAGACGTCTTTACCGGAGCTACATCGCTCCGACAGCGGATCTTCCATTCAGCTTACGTCTCGTTCAGGGACGGATTGGGAAGATGGCACGTCAGTAAGCTCTCGTTCGATCTCAACGGCAACGTGATGCCCTCGCACCGTCAGCCGATGGTGAAGTTTGGATTGCTGTACTGGTCCGCGGAAGCCAGAGCGGGACGGAGGCGGCTGAGGCGTAGGGCGCAGGACATCGAGCTCCAGGTTTGGCGGTCCACTCGGTGGTACTGGTTCATCTTCCCCAGCACGTACCGGCACAAGCTCAAGGGCTGGGGAGTGCCAGCAACCTGCAGGCTGCTCCGGTGGCTGTACAGCGCGGCTGACAAGAGCAACCGGAGGCGGCAGCTGTTCTTGTCGACCTGGTTCGACGGTACTCCGCTCGCACCCATGCCGGCCGCTGGGGGAGTTTGGGCAGGTGTGGAACTTGGCGGTCACTACTCTGTATGGGCACACAATGCGTACTTCCTGAAGAGCCAGCGCATCTGCAAAGGCGTCGATGGTAGTGTCGGCTTATCCTTCGATTGCCTGACGGCTCACCGTCGAGAGGGAACTCTCCTTGTGATCCTCGAGGCCGATGTTGTCGAACTCCTTGAGCGCAGCGGGGAGTCTCGCTCGGTGACGGCGGCGCTCGAACGTCTGCTGCGCTCGGTTCTCGTAAGGCGTAGGCCGACAGAGGGCGACGCTGCTGTGGTGGCAGCAGGCCTCACTTGGTTCGGGAGAATAGCTTTACGTGGTCGTCGGACGTTTATTGCAGAGTTTCTTCTCGCGCGCAGACCCTTACCAATGTTCTGAAGAAACAGTGCGCGAGTTTGACTCGCACGCTGCTGTGCGTCGCCTGGAGCACGATTCGCTATACTGTCGCGACCCTAGTAGTTCGCAGCAGCGTCACGGCGTGACGCGGGACGGGACGTGGGAATGCCAGACCTCCACACGCTCGGGCTCATCGACAGCAACGGCCAGCCGTTCGACGGACGCATTGCTCGCGTGCTGCAGAAGATTGCGCCGCGCCTCCGTCGCGAGTTCCCCGCCCTCGAAGACGACGTGGTCGTCACCGAGGTGCTCGAGGAGGCCGGCCGGCGCATCGTGCGGCAGGAGACCAAGGCGGGTCCCCTCGAGAAGCTGCATGGCTTCGCGTGGGTCACGATTCGCAACGTGGCGAAGTCGCGCCTGAAGACCGGGCGTGAGCAGATCACGCGGCTTGAGGCGCGAGGCGACGTGTTCACCTTGCCGCTGGCGGCGCAGGAAGGCTCGCCCGAACAGATCGAGCGAGTTCTGTTGCTGAAGGAGGCGCTCGCGAGTCTGTCGGAGGACGAACGCCAGATCTGCCTGTTCAAGACGCTCGGGTACTCCACCGACGAAATCGCACGCCAGCAGCAGCGCACGCCCGGAGCTGTCGACACGATGTTCTGCCGCGCCAAACAGAAGCTCCGCGACATGCTTGCGCGCCCCGCTTCCTCCGCCCCTTCATCGCAGGCCCCGTCTGCGACCCGGACCGCATCGGCCTCGTCGCACCCGCCGCTCCTGCCAGGACCGAGTGATGGCCCAGCGCCCTCCCTCTCCGGACGCCGACGTGTTTGGGGATGATCTCGACGAGGTCCTCGGGCGCGCCAACCCGAATCCGAATCGCATCGGCTGCCCCCCGCGCGACACGCTGGTCGAACTCGCGCGGCGTACTCGGCCGATGGACGACCCGGCGTACCAGCACCTCCTGAAGTGCTCGCCGTGCTACCGCGAGGTGCGGGCGCTGCAGACGCAGGCCGCCCCTGCCCGTCGTGCGCCACGGGTAGCACCCGCCGCGTGGATGGCGCTCGCAGCGGCGTTGATCCTGATGGTTCTTGTTGGTGGCGTGCTCTGGCAGCGGAGTGGCCAACAGCCTGGACTCGCTGCTCCAGTCGTCGCGAGGAATGAGCCACCTGCCGTCGTCGCGCCGCCACCGGCGTCAACCGTGACGCCGCCGGTGCGGACCGAACTGGACCTGCGGAAGTTCAGTGTCTTCCGCAGTGGCGAAGCGCAGAGGCCTCCCCAGGAGGTCGTCACGCTGCCTGCGGGGCTCGTCGACCTCACGCTGCTATTGCCGGTGGGGTCAGAGCCAGGCGCCTACGAGGTGCAGTTGCTCGACTCCGACCTCAAGTCGATCGCCGGTGGTCGCGGCACAGGCGAGGTGCGCAACTTCGTCACGACGGTCCGGGTCTCGCTGGATCTGACGAAGGCTCCAAAGGGGGCGCACCAACTGGCGGTCAGGCGACAGGACGACCAGTGGCGCCTGTTCGCAGCCCGCATCGAGTAGCCCTCATCGGGACTCGTGGCTTCACTGCACGGTTTCGAACCGTATCTGCCCACTCAGCACCTGAGGCACGGCCACGACGGTGAAGGCACCCGAGGTCGCGTGCGGCTCAGCTTTCCATGTCACGACCGCCCCGTCCGGCGCCTCCTTGACCGAGAGGACGTTGGGTCTTGAACCCGATGCGCCGTCCCGCAGTCCTGCAACAACGGCGAACAACGTCACGCGACTGAAGTCGATGTCGGGTGCCGCCTGACGCGTCGGCAGTTGGCTCCAGAACTGACGCCACGT
>NZ_JALHPM010000056.1:0-33965 GCF_022842525.1 Luteitalea sp. | reverse complement strand
CGCCGCGGCGCCCAGCGCACGGCTCCGGCACCCCTGCCGCCCGCGCCGCCGGCGTTCGCGCCGTCGCTCGACCGCGACGCCATGCGCTGGGTGGAGACGACGCTCAAGTCGCTCACCGACGACCAGCTCGTCGGGCAGCTCATCATGGGCCGCCTCGATTCCACCTACCTCAGCGCCGATTCCGCGGCCTTCGAGGAACTGGCCGCGCTCGTGCGCGATATCCACATCGGCGGCTTCTGCGCCTTCGGCGGCGTGGAGCCAGTGCCGGCGGTGATGCTGAACGGCACCTACGGCGCCACCATCCTCGGGCAGCCGCTGGAACTTGCCGCCATCCTCAATCGCCTGCAGCGCCTCTCGCCGCTGCCGCTCGTCGTCGCCGGCGACTTCGAGCACGGCGTGGGCATGCGTATCAACGGCGCCACGCGCTTCCCGCGCGCCATGGCGTTCGGGGCGGCCGGCGATCCGGCGCTCGTGCGGGATGCGGCGCGCGTCACCGGCGCGGAATCACGGGCCCTCGGCGTGCACGTGAACTTCGCGCCCGTGGCCGACGTGAACAACAACCCGCGCAATCCGGTGATCAACATCCGCTCGTTCGGCGAAGATCCCGCGCGGGTGGGCGTGATGGTGCGGGCGGCCGTGGAAGGCCTGCAGAGTGGCGGCGTCGTGGCCACGCTGAAGCACTTTCCCGGACACGGCGATACGGCCGTGGACACACACCTGGGCCTTGCCACCGTGTCGCACGACCGCGAGCGCCTCGAGCAGATCGAACTGGTGCCGTTCCAGGCGGGCGTCGCCGCCGGTGCCGGGGCGGCCATGGTGGCGCACGTCGAGCTGCCCGCGATCGATCCGCAGCCGGGCCCGGCCACCTTCAGCCGGATGGTCGTGCGCGGGCTGCTGCGGCACGAACTCGACTTCGGCGGTGTCATCTACACGGACGGCATGCGGATGGAAGCCGTGAACGCGCTGGCCGAGCCCGGCGAAGCCGCCGTGCGCGCGATCGAGGCTGGCCTCGACGTGGTGCTCGACTCGCCCGATCCGCGCGCCGCGCACGCGGCTCTGAAGGCCGCGTTGCAGTCCGGGCGCCTCACACGGTCCCACCTCGAAGGGTCGGCAGCGCGTCTGCTCGCGCACAAGGCCCGGCTCGGTCTGCACAAGACGCGCACCGTGGATCTCGACGCCGTGATGACGCAGGTGGGCACCCGCGCCGGCGCCGACATCGCGCGCACCACGGCCGAACGCGCCGTGACGTTGCTGCGCGACGAACGCACGCAGGTACCGCTCGCCACGCCACGCACTGGCAAGGTGCTGTATCTCTCGGTGCTCGACTATCCCGCCAACTGGCGGATCGCGGCGCCGAGCCGCACGGTGATTCCCGAACTGCGCAAGCGCTGGGGCACGGTGACGGCGGTGGAGCTCTCGGACCGCACGTCTGCCGAAGAACTGGAGCTCGTGCGGGCGATGGCGGCCGGCTATGACGCGGTCGTGGCCGGCGTCTTCGTGCGCGCGTCGTCCGGCAGCGGCCGGCTGGATCTCGGCACCGGGGTCGTGCGGCTGCTGCAGGACCTGTCGGGCGCGGCGGCGCGGCGCAACCAGCCGATGGTGGCCGCGTTCTTCGGCAGTCCCTACGCCGCGGTGGCCGCCACGTCGCTGCCGGCGGTGCTCGTGACCTACGACTTCGGCGACTACGCGGAAGCGGCGGCGGTGCGGGCGATTGCCGGCGAGATTCCCATCCAGGGGCGGCTGCCGGTGGCGCTCGGCGAGGGCCTCGGCGTGGGGCTTCGGGCTCACGAGGCCCGGGCCTTCGGCGTCCGCACGGTGACGACTGGACGGGACAGGCAGGAGCTGTGGTAAACTCCCTCTTCTACCCCGCGCCCTTAGCTCAGCTGGATAGAGCGTCTGGCTACGAACCAGGAGGTCGCACGTTCGAATCGTGCAGGGCGCACCATCCTTTCAGGGCTGTTCCGGCCTGATCCCGCGCCTTCGAGTCACGGCATCCGCGGCGATGAGATCCTTCCTGCTCGCGCTCCTGCTGTTTCCGGTGCTCGCGCACGCTCAGGCCGTCCCCACGTCCCGGCTCGCCCAGGCGAACTGGCAGGCGGCCGGCGTGACGCCCCACGGTGGCATCCCGGCGCGCCCGACCGTGTGCAGGACGATACTCGCGGCCACCTACAAGAACGGCGCGGACGATGCGTCCGGCGGCATCCAGAAGGCGCTTGATGCGTGCCCTGCGGGGCAGACGGTGCTGCTCGGCGCCGGCACGTTCCGGGTGCTCTCGCTCATCTCGGTGCCGTCGAATGTCACCATTCGCGGGGCCGGTGCGGGCGTCACGATCCTGAACAAGACCAACGGCGCCTTCAAGCCAGCGGGCGACTGGCCGCAGTCGCAGCCCTCGCCGGCGGACAACGCGGCGATCTTCCGTGTGGGGAACAGCAACTTCCCGCACTTCCAGAACGGCACGGTGAAAACCCTCACGGCCGACGCGGTGCAGGGCGCCACGTCGGTCACGCTGAACAACGCCCGCGGCCTGAAGGTCGGGCAGTACGTCGAAATCAGCGAAGACCAGTTCTTCACCGGGACGTGGCAGATGCTGCCGCCGTCGAACGGCGAGGCCAACGTCTGGCAGGTCTGGAGTGGCGACCGCATCGGGTTCGCGCGCTACCGCGTGGCGGCGGCGGCGTATCCGGTCAGCATCGCATCCTCGGACGCCGGCACCGATCGCCTGCATACGAGCGGCGCCCACAACATCCCTGTCGGGGCGCTCGTCTACATCACGGGGCACAGCGGCACGTTCTCGCCCGTCGAGTCGAACGGGATCTACATCGTGCTCGACGTGCCCACGAGCAGCTCGCTGACGCTGCGGCAGTACAACTCGGGATCCACCGCCATCGACATCACCGCCGGTGGGGCAGGCGGCACGATGCATACCGGGCGGGCCTACACGACGTTCACGGCGGGTCCGGTGGAGGCGACAGGGTCCCCGCTCGAATGGTTCAACCGGGGCGGCGGGCATCTGTACAACGAGGTCAAGCAGATCGCGGCCATCAAGGGGAACACCGTCACCTTCACGTCGCCCTTCACCGACACCTACCGCATCTCGCACCGCGCCGAGCTCGCCGTGAACGACACCGCCTACGTCGAACACGCCGGCATCGAGGCGATGACCCTGAACCACGGCGCCGACGGCGCGATCAAGTTCCTCGCCGCGGCGAAATCCTGGGTGAAGGACGTCGAGATCCACGAATGGGCCGGGCACGGCATCGGCATCCACCAGTCGCACCGGATCGAGATCACCGGGTGCTACATCCGGCACGCGGCGTGGCCGGTGCCCGGTGGCGGCGGCTACGCCCTCTCGTTCGTCGATGGCTCCAGTGAACTGCTCGTGACCAACAGCATCACCCGCGACACCAACAAGAACATCGTGGCCAATTCCGGCGGCGCGGGCTCGGTCGTCAGCTACAACTACTTCGATGATGCCCTCATCTGGTACGACCTGAACTGGCAGGAAGTCTCGGCCAACGCCTCGCACTTCGGCGGGCCGCATCACGTGCTGTTCGAGGGCAATCGGGCCGTGAACTTCGACAGTGACTTCACCCACGGCAGCGCCTACAGCCACACGGCCTTGAGGAACTACCTCACGGGCCGGCGCGAGAGCTACGCCGGCCTCACGAACGGCCGCGCGCTCGGGCTGGGCATCCTGCAGCTGAACATGTCCGCGGTCGGCAATGTCCTCGGTTATCCAGGCATGACCGCGCCGTGGGTGCTGGCGTCGACCTCCTTCGCGACGCCCGCCGTGCCCACCGTCTACAAGATCGGCTACGACCCCGGCGACTGGAACCAGGCGGCGCATGCCGCCACGGCCAGCAGCTTCATCGACGGCGACAACTACAACTACTTCACGCCGGGGATTCGCACCGCGGCGGGCGGGGCGGTACCGAAGAGCTACTATCTCGAGGCCGCGCCGAGCTTCTTCGGCACCTGTGCGTGGCCGTGGGTGGATGCCAGCGGCAGCCGGAAGGTGCAGACGCTCCCGGCCTACGCCCGCTATGTGGCAGGGCAGCCCCTCGATACGGTCACCGATCGCTGCGCGGCGGCTGGTGGGCCGATGCCACGGCGGTGACGCGGCCGGTGGCCGCGTGCCGCCCACGGCCGCATCCGCGCGTGGCGCACGCCGACGCGCACCGTCACGCCATCCCGCGATAGACTCTGAGACAACTGCGCGCGGCGCCGCCTGCTGTCTGCCTGCGCGCCTTGCGGAGGCACCCCTATGGCACTGCAGCTCGGACAGACCGCGCCCGATTTCGAAGCCGACACCACCGAAGGCAAGATCCGGTTCCACGAATGGATCGGCAATTCCTGGGCGGTACTGTTCTCGCACCCGAAGGACTTCACCCCGGTGTGCACGACGGAACTCGGCTACATGGCGAAGCTGCAGCCGGAGTTCGCGAAGCGGAACACCAAGGTGATCGGCCTGAGCGTCGACCCCACCGATCGGCACGCCGCGTGGGCGAAGGACATCGAAGAGACGCAGGGCCACCACCCCAACTACCCGATGATCGGCGACACCGATCTGAAGGTGTCGAAGCTCTACGGCATGCTGCCGTATGAAGCGGGCGAGACCTGCGAAGGCCGCACCGCGGTCGACAACCTCACCGTGCGCACGGTCTTCATCATCGGGCCCGACAAGAAGGTGAAGCTGCTCTTCGCGTATCCGATGACCACCGGCCGCAACTTCGACGAAGTGCTGCGCGTGCTCGACTCGCTGCAGCTCACCGCGAAGCACCGCGTGGCCACGCCCGTGAACTGGCACCAGGGTGAGGACGTGATCATCGCCGGCGCCGTCAGCGACGACGAAGCGAAGACCATCTACCCGAACGGCTGGAAGGCGCCCAAGCCGTATCTGCGCATCGTGCCGCAGCCGCGCGGCTAGCCCTTTCCGCTCATGCAGCGCGCCCCCTCCCGGGTCGAACGCGGGCTCGCGCGTCTCTTCGGCGACGACGAGCCCACCACGTTCGGCACCGGGTGGATGGCCGGCACGGGCGGCGTCTTCCTGGGTGTGCTGGCCGTGGCCGGTACGCTGGCGTTCCGCTATCCCGACCTGCTCACCACGGCCGAGTTCCGCGCCCGCTATCCCGCCGGCCTGCTGCGCGCCCTCCTCGAGGTTACGATCGGCCTCACGTTCCTGCTCGGCGCCACGTCGATGATGCTCAGGCGCCGCAAAGTGCTGGGGCTCACGGCGCTCGCGCTGTCGCTTGCGGCGCTCGTGGCCGGCGGGGCGGACGTGGCCCCCGCCGCCACGTCCGATGTGCCGTTCACGATCGGCCTCGACTGGTTCGCGCTCAATGTGCTGCTCACGGCCGTGGTGTTCGTGCCACTCGAGCGCGCCTTTCCGCTGCGTCCTGCGCAGACGACGTTCCGCTTCGGCTGGGCCACCGACGGCATGCACTTCCTCGTGAGCCACCTGGCCGTGCAGGTGCTGTCGTTCCTCACGCTGCTGCCGGCCACCGCGCTCGCCGCCGTGTGGCAGCCCGCCGGGCTGCGTGCCGCGATCGCGGGCCTGCCGTTCCTCGTGCAGGTGTTCGGCATCGTGCTCGTGGCCGACTTCACGCAGTACTGGGTGCACCGCGCGTTCCACACCGTGCCGGCGCTCTGGCGCGTGCACGCCGTGCACCACTCGAGCACGGCGATGGACTGGCTGGCCGGCTCGCGCCTGCACGTCATCGACGTACTGGCCACGCGCGGCCTCGTGCTCGTGCCGATCTTCCTGCTCGGCTTCGAGACGCGCGCGCTCTACGCCTACCTCGTGCTCGTCGCCTTCCACGCGGTCTTCGTGCATGCGAACGTGCGTTTCCGCTTCGGCTGGCTCGATCACATCGTGACCACGCCGCGCGGCCATCACTGGCACCACGCGCCGGCGCCGGTGGACAAGAACTTCGCCGTGCACCTGCCGGTGCTCGATCGGCTCTTCGGCACGCAGCACCTGCCGGGGGACGCCTGGCCCGAGGCCTACGGGATCCACGGCGATCCGGTGCCCGAGGGCTACGCCCGCCAGCTCGCGTATCCGTTCCGTCCGCGGGACGCGGACTGATAAGCTTCCGCACATGGCTGTCAATCCGTCGGCGCGAGGGCTCACGGCCCTGCGTCTCTTCCTGGGCGTGTTCTTCCTGTTCGAAGGCATCGGCAAGATCGGCTGGCTGATGGATCCGTCGCCGCTCACGACCCAGCTCACGGGCTATCTCCAGGGCGCCAACCAGTGGAACCGCGCCTATCTGGAAACGGTGTGCCTGCCCGGCGCGGCCGTGTTCGCGCGCCTCGTGCTCTTCGGCGAACTCGCCACCGGCGTCTCGCTCATCCTCGGCGCTTACGCGCGCTACGCCGCGATTGCCGCGTTCCTGATGGTGCTCAACATCCACTTCGCGAGCGGGGCGCTCTTCCAGTACCGCTTCCTCACGAATGGCTACGGGCTGCCGGTGCTGGGCGGCCTGCTGGCGCTCGCCGTCGGCGGCGCCGCGCTGCCGCTCAGTCTGCGCAAGTAGCCGGGAGCCGCCATGGCCACGCGATCCAGCCGCGAACGCTTCACCGAGCTGCTGTTCTACGGCGTGCTCATCGGGATGGGCTATCTGGCCCTCACGATCGTGTGGCCCTTCCTGACGCCGCTCGCGTGGGCGGCCATCCTCGCCATGACCCTGCGGCCGGTGTATCTCTGGTTCTGCGTGCGGATGCGGAACGGCAACGCCGCGCTGGCCACGACGGTGCTCGCCGGTCTCGTCATCATCACGCCGGCGGTGTTCCTGTCTGCGGTGATCGCGCAGCAGGTACCGGCGGCCATCGACTACGTGAACGGCCTCTCGGCCACGACGCCGCAGCAGATTCTCCGCTTCTGGGCGAACGTCCGCGCGCGTGTGCCGGTGCCGCTGCCGCCCGATCCGATGACGCTCGTGTCGCAGGGCGCGCAGACGGCCGCCTCGTACGTGCTGGGCGGTGCCGGATCGATCGTGGCCAACGTGCTCTCCACGCTCGGCAGCCTCTTCGTGATGCTCTTCGCGCTGTTCTTCCTGCTGCGCGACGGCCGGAACTTCGCCGTGCTCATCCGCGGCCTGCTGCCGTTCAGCGAAGCCGAAAGTGACCGGCTCATCACGGAAACGACGGAGCTCGTCGTGGCGAGCGTGGGCGCCGGCCTCACCGTGGCCTTCGTGCAGGGCGTGGTGGGCGGCCTCGCGTTCTGGGTGCTGGGGCTGCCGGCGCCGGTCGTGTGGGGCGCGGCGATTGCGATCTGCTCGCTCATTCCCGTGGTGGGCGCCACGATCGTGTGGGTGCCGGTGGCGGCGTGGCTGTTCTTCTCGGGCGACGTCGGCCGCGCGCTGCTCATGACGGGCCTGTGTGGCGTGGTGCTTGGCTCGGTGGACAACGTGCTGCGGCCGGTGCTGCTTGCCGGCCGCACGTCGGCCAGCGGACTCGTGGTGTTCATCGGCCTGCTGGGCGGCGCCGCGGCCTTCGGCTTCGTGGGTATCGTGCTGGGCCCGATCGTGCTCGTCATCACCGGCACGCTCATCGACGCGATGACGCGGCGCGTGCACGCGCCCGACGAACCGATGTCGGTGATCGAGTGAGCGACGAGGCGGCCCTGCACGAGGCATGGATGCGCCAGGCGCTCGCGCTGGCCGCGCGCGCGGGCGAGAGCGGGGAAGTGCCCGTGGGCGCGCTCGTGATCGTGGACGGCGCCGTGGTGGGCGAAGGCTGGAACCAGCCGATTGCCACGAGTGACCCCACGGCGCATGCCGAGATCGTGGCGATGCGCGTGGCGGCGCGTCACGTGAAGAACTACCGCCTGAGCGGCGCCACACTCGTCGTGACCGTGGAGCCGTGTCTCATGTGTGTGGGGGCGATGGTGCATGCGCGCATCGGCACGGTGGTCTATGGCGCGCCGGAGCCGCGGGCCGGGGCGCTTGGCTCCGCGATTGCCGCGCACGAGACGCCGGGCCTCAACCACCGGCTCACGGCTGTGGGTGGCGTGCTCGCCGACGAGTGCCGCGCACTCATCCAGACGTTCTTCAAGGAACGCCGCGCCTAGCTGCCCGTTCGCGCCGCATCGCAGGTCATGGCTCGCGGGTCCTCACCCCTCACGCTTACGCGCCCGCAGATCCTGCAGTTCCGTCGGCAGGCCGGCGCGCTCGATACCCGCCTGCCCGCGGGTGCGCGCGCACTGCGCATCGCCGCGTGGGCCGGACTGCAGGATTCGTCGCCGCGTGCGGCTTTACTCTCGCTGCATGCACGCGTGGCGGGCGTGACCGCCGCGTCGTGGGAACACCGGTCGCTCGTGCAGCTCTGGGGGCCGCGCTACAACGACTACGTCGTCGCCGCGCGCGATCTCGCGGTGTTCTCACTGGGCCGGCTGCCAGACCATCCGCGCCGCGCGTCTCGGGCGCACGACACGGCCGCGCGACTGCACGCGCATCTGGCTGGACGGCGCCTGCCATTCGGCCAGGCCGGCCGCGCCATGGGTGTGCCGGCCAACAGCCTGCGCTATGCCGCACTCACCGGTCGCGTGTTGCTGCGATGGGACGGCGCGCGGCAGCCCGAGGTGTGGATGGTGCCGCCGCCGGCGGTAGAGCCGCTGCACGCGCGGCTCGAGCTGGCGCGCCGCTACCTGCGCGTCTTCGGTCCGGCGACACCGGACGCGTTCGCGCGGTGGGCGGGCATCGCGGCGAAGGAGGCGCACGACGCGTTCACGCGTCTCGCACGTGAGCTGCTGCCCGTGCGCACGCCCATCGGCGACGCGTGGATGCTCGCGGCAGACGAGGCAGACGTGCGGGCACCGGCCGTGCCTGCGGCGCCCGCGCGACTGCTGCCCGGTGGAGACGCGTACTTCCTGCTCTGGGGACGGATGCGCGAGCTGCTCGTGCCCGACGCCCGCCGGAGGGCGCAGCTCTGGACGTCGCGGGTCTGGCCGGGCGCCCTGCTCGTGCGAGGCGAAGTTGCTGGCACATGGCGGCGGGCCGGGGCCGTGGTGTCGATCGCCCCCTGGCGGAGGTTGTCGCCGGCCGAATGGGCCGCCGTGGAGGCCGAGGCGCGGTCGCTTCCCGTGCCCGGCCCGCTCGTGGTCGCGCGTGCTGCCGGCACGTGACGTTGAGCCGGGCGACTGAACCCGCTATAATCGGAGTTTCCGGCCAGCCCGGAAGCGCGGTCCCACCTCAGCGGAGAGGTACCGAAGTGGTCGTAACGGGGGCGCCTCGAAAGCGTCTTGTCCGAAAGGGCACGTGGGTTCGAATCCCACCCTCTCCGCCATCATCTAAACGCTGAAAATAAAGCACTTACGGGGCACGCGAACTTCCACGTGCTCGATACGTGCCCTTCGTGCTACCTTCTGGCATGGCGCTGAGGCTGATCAGGCGTCACCTGAAGGACTGTCCACACACGTCCACCAGGTACCGACGCTGTCGCTGCCCAATCCATGTCTACGGCACGCTCGGGGGCCAGGCAATCCGGCGGGCACTCGACCAGACGTCGTGGGATGCCGCCGTTGAGCTGATCAACGGTTGGACCGCGTCTGGAGAGATCGGCGTGGTGAAGGCGGAGGCGCCCTCCGTGCGCGAAGCCATCGCCAAATTCTTGGCGGACTGCGAGGCTCGGCACCTCGGGTGGGAAGCGAAACGGAAGTACCGCCACTTGCTCGAAGACAGACTGCTGGGCTGGTGCGAGTCGAAGGGCCTGTCCAATCTGCGTCATCTGACGGTCGATGTCCTCCGGCAGTTCCGCCAGTCGTGGAAGGACAGCCCCGTCTACGCGACGAAGAACCTCGAGCGCCTGCGAGCGTTCCTTCGGTTCTGCCAGCAGGCCGGATGGATCAAGCAGAACCCGGCGACATCGGTGAAGCCGCCGAAAGCGACGGTGAGCCCGACCCTCCCTTTCTCGCGCGATGAGATGACGCGGATTCTTGAGGCTTGCGACCGCTACGGCGGCAACAAGGACCGGATACGGGCGTTCGTGTTGACCATGCGGTTCACCGGCCTTCGCATCGGCGACGCGATTCGGCTGTCCAAGAGCCAGGTCTCGAACGGTACCGTCTTCGTTCGGACCGCGAAGACGGGCCAGCCCGTCAGCGTGCCTGTCCCACCGAAAGTCGTGGAAGCACTTGAGAAGGCAGATAGCGGGGGAGAGCGCTTCTTCTGGACCGGCTTGAACATCCGTTCAGCAGTGTCGAACTGGTCACGGTACCTTGCGCGAGTATTCGAACTCGCGGGAGTCGCGGATGGGCACTCCCACCGATTCCGCGACACGTGCGCCGTGGAACTTCTGCTCGCCGGTGCCTCTGTCGAAGACGTTGCGACGATCCTCGGAAACACACCGCAGGTCGTAGCGAAGCACTACGCTCCGTGGGTCAAAGAACGACAAGAGCGTCTCGAGAAACTTGTTCGCCAAAGCTGGGGCTGACAACGCCGCAGAATTTTTTCCGGCCTCTGGTTTCCGGCGGCTACCGGTCCTCGCCGCGGGAGCGCGAGGGAGTCGCCTGCTGCGCGAGTGCCCTCAATCGCGCCATCGCACGTGAATGGATACTGTCGATGGTTGCCGGCGCGCGGCCTACGTGTGCAGCGATCTCCCTCGTCGAAAATCCTGCGACCTTGAGCGTGAAGACACGACGCTCAATCGACGTCAATTGACTCAGCACCTGTCGCAGCAGGACCCGTGCCTCAAGATCGAGCGCCGGGCCCGCAGCTCCCCTTCCTGTCGGCTTGGGCATGTGCTGAGGGCGTTGCACAGTCATCTGTACCACGCGCTCGCGCCCGAGCCGAAGCCGCGAGAGCGCGACTGAGCGAATCGCGGCCCACGCGTAGGCATGGATATGCTCGAGCGGGCCACTACGGGCTTCACGACGGACGAGGCGCCTGGCGGCCTCTTCAAGGACTTCAACGACGGCAGTCTCATCCAACGTCGGACACGTCATCTTGAGCCGCGATAGCCACACCGTGACCGCGCTTTCAATGCGCGGCGGAAATGTCTGTCCCGTGTCGTCAACGAGGAATACGTGCGGATTTCGCATTGGCATCTCCATGAGTGATGGCGACGCATGGAGCACGTCTCGTGCCGAGTAGTCGCAAGCGTCAGCGCTGACGTCATCTCGTTAATCGCGCGGCGCAAGAATTCGAGCGATCTCCGCGTTCTTGTGGGCAGAGGCACATGAAGCGCTACACCGGCGCATCGCCTGCCCACACCGAAAGCGCGACGCGGGACGCAGAAACTGCGATGCGTTGATCGTTGCGTCGTGGCAGTTCGTGCGCTCTGAAAAGGAGGCGAAGATGAGGGACTCTCAGACCCGACGGCGACGCGTGGCGTGGGGCCTCGCGTTCGCGAGTTCTGTATTGGCGTGGACGATTCCAGCGTTGGCGCAGGCTCCCTGGGAACGCGCGGCCAGAAATCTGGAGACCTCGTTCACGGGGCCGCTGGCGCGCTCGCTGGCGCTCGTGTCCATCGTGATCGGCGGCCTCATGTTCATGTTCGGCGAAGGCGGTGCCAAGCGGCAGATCTCCGGCATCGTGTTCGGCGGCGGGCTCGCCCTGTTCGCGGCGCAGTTCCTGACCTGGCTGTTCTGAAGACCCATGGCAATCGCCCTGATCTCCGCATCGCCGGTGACGATGAGACCCGTCGTGAAGGCCCTGCACCGGCCGCTCACGCTGTGCGGGGTCGATCGGCGCCTGTTCTTCCTCGCCCTCATGGCCGGTGCCGCCACATTCAACCTGTTCTACTCGCTGCTGGCCGGCGTGCTGGTGACGGCGGTCCTCTACACTGCGGCGCTACTCGCGACATGGCAGGATCCGCAACTCCTCGCCATCCTCCTGGCCTCCGGCCGTGCGCGCCGGCGCTACGACCTGGGCAAGCACGCGTCCGTCGCCGTGGAGGTCCGCTGATGCGTCGCCTGCAGCGCATCGTGCGCGACTACCGAGACGCCGGCGCGGCCAACGAGCTACTGGCGGTGTGGGGGTTCGTGGACGACGGCACGTTCCTCACGAAGGCAGGGCACGTGGGGCTTGTCTACCGCTTGGCGGGCGTCGATCTCGACGGGCAGACCGCCGACCAGCGAGCCGCGCTGACGCACCGGATGGAGGCCGCGCTGAAGCTGCTCGACGAGCGGGTGCGCGTCGCCCAGTACCTCGTGAAGCGCATGCACGCGCCGTTCGACCCCGCCCCTTGCCGCATGCCGGTGGCCGATGCCGCCCTCACGCGACGGGCCCGTGATCTCAGCACCCGCGAGCCGGCGCTGCACAGGTTCGAGCACTACCTCGTGCTGCTGTACGAGCCGCCCACCCTGGCCGCTGGCGGCCGCTGGCAGCGCGCGTCATGGCGGGAGGCTGTGCGGCGTGCGCTCTCAACGGAGCAAACGGTGGCCCTACTCGAAGCCGAGGTGGACCGCGCGATCGTCACGCTGCATCGGTTGGCCGACGGCTTGGAGGCGCAGCTGTCCGAAGTCGGCCCGTCCCGCCTGAACGCAGACGGTGCCTTCTGCTTCCTGCGGCAGCTCGCTAACTACGACGCCGACGTGTTGGCGGCGACACCCCAGACGCCCACCACCCACGTGGACTACTTCACGGCGGATTCGGCCGTGGAGTGCGAACGGGATCACCTGCGCGTGGGCCGGCAGCAGGTGCGGGTGCTGTCCATGCGCGAAGCGCCGGCCAAGACCTTCGCGCAGCTCCTGACTGGATTGCTGGCCGTGCCAGGCGAGTTCATCGCCTGCCTGGAGTGGCAGCGGATCGCTCCTGACCGGATCCGGCGCGACATCCAGGCGAGGCGTCGCCATTTCTTCAACAAGCGCGTGTCACTGGTGAACTACGTTTCGCCCGACACCCGGCCAGACGAGATGCTGGTGGACGACTCGGCGACCGCCACCGTCCGGACCCTCGGGGACGCGCTCACCGATATTGAGGTGCACGGCCACGTGTTCGGGGCGTGCTCGCTCACGCTCGTGCTCCACGGGGACGACGCGCGGGCCGTGCAGCATGCCAGCGCCGAGGCCCGCAAAGTCCTGGCCGCCCACGACGGCGCCTTCTTCGAGGAGACCTACAACCTCCTGAACGCGTGGCTGGCCATCATGCCCGGCAACGGCGCGCACAATCTGCGCCGCCTGGCTCTGCTCGAAACCCACGCGGCGGACCTGAGCTTTCTCTTCACCGTCGACACGGGGCAGTGCTCCAGTGACGGCGAACATCCATCGTGGTCGGAAGTGACGCGCGGACGGCCGCTGGCGGTCTTCGAGACGCCGCACGGGACGCCGTTCGCCTTCCACCTGCACCACCAGGACGTGGGGCACACCCTGGCGCTGGGCGCGACCGGGGCGGGGAAGAGCTTCCTGCTGAATTTCCTCATCACGCACGCCCAGCAGTTCGACCCGTTTACGGTCGTGTTGGATCTCGGCCACAGTTACCGGAAGCTCGCCGGATTGCTCGGCGCCAGCTACGTCGCCCTGGGGCTGCGGCACGAGACGGTCCACATCAACCCGTTCGCGTTGCCGCCCACGCCCGAGTCGCTGCATTTTCTGCACGCCTTTGTCCGCGTGCTCCTCGAAGGGCAGGACGGCTACCGGTTGAGCGACCTCGAAGACCGGGAGCTGTACGAGGCCATCGACAGTCTCTACGTGCTCGACCGTCCGCAGCGTCGTCTGTTCACGCTGGCGAACCTGCTGCCGCGCGCCCTGGCAGGCCGGCTGCAGAAGTGGGTTGAGGGCGGGCGGTATGCGGCGCTGTTCGACAACGTGGACGACACGCTCTCACTGGCGCGGCTCCAGGTATTCGACTTCGAGGCCATGCGCGAGTTTCCGGCGCCCCTGGAGCCGCTGCTGTTCTACGTCCTGCACCGCGTGCACGTCGAGATGGTCAGCTCCGACGCGGCCGGCCAGCTCAAGCTGTGCGTGATGGACGAGGCGTGGCGGTTCATCCAGCACCCGCGGCTCCGGGCGTACGTGCAGGAGGCGCTCAAAACATGGCGAAAGAAGCAGGCCGCCATGATGCTCGCTACGCAGTCCATCGAGGACTTTGCCTCGGCGGACCTGCTGCGCACTGTGGTCGAGAGCTGTCCTACGAAACTGCTCTTGGCGAATCCCGCGCTGGACCGCCGGCAGTATGCCGAGCTGTTTCAACTCAACGACGAAGAGCTGGCCCTCGTGGCCGGCCTCACGCCCAAGCGCCAGCTGCTGCTCAAGCGGCCACGGCTCACCAAGGTGTTGACGCTCACGGTCGATCCCGAGAGCGCGCAGATGTTCAGCAGCACGCCCGTCGGGCCCGTGCCGGTGGCCGAGTCCCGGCTCGTGGCGGCCGGCCCGTCAGCGTAGCCGCATCAGAGGAGGATCCATATGGTTCGACGTTCGCTCGTCCTTGTCGTCGCCGCGCTCGTCGCGGCGGTCGCGTCAACCGCCGCCGCTCAAGACGGGGTGCGCGAGGTCTCCGTGTCGACGCACACGCTCGTCCCACTCCAGACGCGCGTCCGCTACACAACCATGATCGTGTTGCCGGAGCGCGAAGAGATTCTGGACGTCATCTGCGGTGACCGCGACTACTGGGTCATCAGCGCCACTCGCAACATCGCACACGTGAAGCCCGCGAAGGCCGGGGCCGAGACCAACCTGAACCTCGTCACGGCGTCCGGGGCGATCTACTCGTTCGTGCTCACCGAGAAGGCGGCACCGCCCGACCTCAAGGTCTACGTGGCAGCGGACGAGGTGCGCTCGGCGCCGGCGCCCAGGCTGTACACGGCCGCGCAGGTCGAGGCGCTGGAAGCGCGCCTGACTGAGGCCAAGAGTGTCGTGGAGGCCACGGAGCGCCGGGCCGTCGAGACGGCGGCCGCCTATCGGCAGCGGTATCCGGCGTCCCTGCAGTTCCCCTACATCTCGCCCACCTACACCAAGCCGTTCTTCGTGCGGGCGATCTGGCACGACGGCGAGAGGACGTATCTGAAGAGCGACGCTAAGGAACTGCCCGTCATCTACGAGCTGGTGGACGGAAAGCCGAGCCTCGTGGCCTTTCAGGTGGACCACGGGACCTACGTCGTGCCCAAGGTGCTCGATCGCGGCTATCTGGCACTTGGCCCGCGCCGCTTTCCCTTCGAGCAGGTGGAGCGCTAGCGTGGCCACCCCACCGGAATTTCCGCCGGGCGCCGTCCCGGTGACCGATCACCGGCCCACACCGGCCGGCGTGCTGCCGCGGCGGGTGCAGACCTGGCTGATGGCAGGACTGGCTGTCGGGATCGTGCTCATCATCCTGCTGGCCGGACAGCCGCACCCGTCGGCGCCGACGCCCACGCAGTCGGCGGTCCCGGAGGCGCCCTCCGCCGACCGCGTCCGCGACTATCAGGACCGTCTGCGCGCGATGGAAGCCCGCGCGGCGTTGGAGGCAGCGAACGCGCTCACGCCCGAACCGATGGTCCCGCCCGCGGTGGGCGGATCGGCTGGCCCTCGCGCGGACGATCCGATGGCGAGCGACCGCAAGCGGCGTGATTACGAGAGTCTCTTTGCGAGCAACGTCGTCCTGTCACGGAGGGCCGATGGAAGCCGGCCCCTCGACGGCGCCCAGCCAGCCGTGGCGACTGCTCCTCTCGATGCCACACCCGCGGCGCCCTCGCTCGACGCGATCGCGGAAGCGGTCGTGCGCGCCAGTGGCGGGACGGCAGCGCGGGTGGCCCCGCCCCCGACGTCGGCCGCTGGTCCAGCGACGAGCACAGACGCCGCTCGAGCGTCCGGCCCGGTCGAGACGCCGGTATCCACCGATCCGATCGTCGCAAGCGGTCCGTTGCATCGACTGCTGGAGGGGACCTTCATTGACGCGGCGCTGACCAATCGCCTCGACGGCTCCGATGCCGCCCCGGTGATCGCGCTCATCACGAATCCCGTCTTCGCCCACGCCGGCCACGTGGTGGTCATTCCCGCTGGGGCGCGAGCCATTGGCGAGACACGGCCGGTGCGCACGGTGGGGGAGACCCGGCTGGCCGTGGCGTTTCACCGGTTGGTGATGCCCGATGGGCGCACCTATCGCCTCGACCAAGGGCGCGCCCTGAATCCGCGGGGCGATGCCGGACTACGCGATCAGGTCGACCAGCACTACTGGGCCACCTTCGGGGCCGCCGGCGCCGTGGGCCTCATCAGCGGCCTGGCTCAGTGGCTGGGGACGGCGGGCGTGTCTGGCGGCGACGGCGACCAAACCGTTGTGATCGGCGGGGGCGTGGCGAACACCACCGCCCAGACCGCAGCACAGGTCATGGGCCGCTTTCTGAATCGATTGCCCACCATCACGATTCGCGAAGGTCACCGCCTCAAGATCTACCTGGCACGCGACTTCGACCTGCCGGCCTACGAAGATGCGGCGCCTCTCGGGACCCGCGCGAAGGAGGACGAATGATCCGCCCTGTCACCGCCGTGCTCGCCGTCGCCCTCGCGCTGTGGGCCGCACCCACTCGCGCACAGCTGGTCGTCGTCGATCCTGGCAACCTGTCCGAAGCGATCCTGATCGCGCAGCGCACGCAGGCCCACCTCACGGAGCTGCAGGCGCAATACGGGACGATCCTTCGCATGGCCCAGGGGCTTGGGACGCTCGGGCGATATCGGATCCCGATCATCGGGGCCACACGTCACGACCTCTCCCGGTGGACGGTGGCGCAGCGCTGGCTGCAGGGCCTGAACGGCGGCGACCCGTCGGGCGCCGGCTACACCGCCACGACCGTGCCGCTCGAGCGGCCCACCAACCTTCCGGCGACGCTTGGCGCGGTCGCGCGCCGCCTGCTCGAACGCCAGTACGCCACCGTCGAAATCGCGGACTCGGTGGCGATGATGGGCGGCCACCAAGTGGGCGCGCTCAGGGGCTATCACGACCAGACGGCCACGGCCGTGCAGGCGCTTGAAGACGACGTACTGAACGGCCTGCTGCGCTACCACGAGATGACGGCCATTCTCGACAAGGTGGCGGCCGGGGAACTCGTAGGGCGTCGGCAGGATATGGCCGCCAACCAGCTGCTCTCGCACGCACTCGAGCAGTTGCTGGCCAGGGGCAAGCGCCAGCGCGACACCGAAGCGCTGTCCATGAACATGCAGCTCACCACCTGGCGCGACGGTCGCGCCGTCAACGCCGCCATGGCCCAGGGCACCGGCCAGGCGCTCCGCACGTGGCGGCAACCCTAGGAGGCAGCATGCGACGACTTCTGGTGGCATTCGCGATGGTCGGCACGTGCACGCTGCCGGCCGGCGCCCAGGTCGTGGTGCACGACCCGGCCGTCACCTGGCGCAATGCGCTCACCGCGGTGACGAAGGAGTATTTGGTGGAACTGCAGCGAATGCAGCACAGCCAGCTCCGCCGCATGGCGCAGCGGCTGAGCATGTTCACGTCGCTGGTGAAGTACGCGCGACCAGGTGCGCCGCTGTGGCGTATTCATGACTTTCAGGACCCGAACCTGTTCCTGTTCTCGCGTGCCTACAACGCAGCGATGAACTACGGCGACGCGTCGGGGCGGGCCTTCGACGACGTGAGTCAGCCCCTACTGCCGTCGGCGGTCGCCCTGGCGGCGCTGCCGCCACCCGCCCGCCGCACGGTCAGCGCCTACCTGGCCACGGTTGAGGCCGCGTCCTCCGCCGCCATCGCGGCGACGCACGACACCGGACAGGTGCGGCTCAATGGCCGGCGGGAACTCGCGGCCATCGAGGCCCTGGAATACGACGTGACCGACGACCGCCTCGACCAGAGCACCACGGCGGTGCTCGACAAAATTAGTGGCGCGCAGCTGATTGCCGGGCGCCAGCGGCAGGCGCGGACGCAGCTGCTCGGCGCCCTCGTGGAGCAGTTGCTCATCGACACCAAGCGGGCGCGCGACACGGACACGGCCGCGATGAACATGCAGCTCGTGGCGTGGCGCGACCGGGCGGCCGTTAATGCTGCGTTCGTGCAGGGCACGGGCACCGCGCTCCAGGCGTGGCGCCAGCCCTAGGACAGGAAGATGCCGCCACAGCCCGCATTGAACTTGGTGCCCACGATTCAACAGGCAATCGCCAGCCTGTTGACCACCTACGAGCCGGCGTTTATCCAGCTCGGCTACCAGCTCTTCCTGTCCTTCGCCACGGTCCTACTCACGTGGCACGGCATCCGGATGATGTTCTCGAGCGAGGGTCTCGGCGAGCGCATGTTCGAGTTCGCGAAGCTGCTGCTGTTTATCGCCTTCGGCTACTCGTTCATTGCGTTCTACGAGAGCCCCATTCCAGGCCTCGGCATCTCGTTCAGCAACCTCATCACCGACCAGACCGGCTACCTGCAGGCGGTGCTGGAGGCACGAGCCTTCGACAACATCTACCAGCACTTCGACGACCTTGCAGACCACTTCATGCAGCCCGACCCGTGGTCCATCCTGGCCAACCTGATTTACTGGACGATCCTCCTGGCCATCGCCGGGGCGAAGGCCGCGTCGATGGCCGTGATCGCCTTCGGCCTGATCGCCAGTGCCGTCTGTGGGCTGCTGGGGCCGCTGTTCGTCCCGTTCTTCATCGTGCCAAAGATGGACTGGCTCTTCTGGGGCTGGCTCCGGTCCTTCATTCAGTACTCGTTCGTACCGGTCGTGGCGATTGCGTTCCTGATGGTGTTCGAGCAGTTCGTCTTCCGGTATCTCACAACCCTGCCGCCCATGATCACGCAGGCGGAGTACGGGGTGTACGGGCTTCAGGCGTTCGCGGTCGTCGTCACGTTCTGCTCTGGGATTCTGCTCGTCCCGTCCCTGACGCAGTCCATCTTCTCTGGCTCGAGCGGTGAGAGCACGGTCTCGACCCGGCTCAACCTCGGGCGTATGCTGCGAGGGTAGGAGGCATCATGGCCAACAGCTGGTCCACGGTCCGTCGCCACGATCACGAGCGCTCGGCGTCGCCGACCGTGTCGCGCCTGATCGTGCTGGTCTTCATCACGGCCGCCGCGCTCGGGCTCCTTTCCGGCGCCGGCTGGATGGCGTGGACCTTCATCCGCCGCACCGTGGGAGGGTAGCCGTGGGCGTCGTCAACGTGCGCCCGCCCACGGGCGACTTCCGCCCGAAGACCATCGAGAACGCGAAGCGGCAGTTCGTCGAACTCTACGGCTCCGCCCTAGTGTTGAACACCTACTTGAAGATCGCGGTGCTGTGCCTGTCGCTCGTCGCGCTGGCCCTCATCGGCCTCAACGTCCACACCGCGGCGAAGGCGGCCGACGTCAAGCCGCTGGTCATCCGGATCGACGACGTGGGCCGTGCCGAGGCCGTGAGCGTGGATGCCACGCGCTACACGCCGCAGCCGCCAGAACTGCGCTACTTCCTGACGCAGTTCGTCGTGAAACACTTCAGCCGGATCCGCGCCACCGTGCAGCGCGAGTATCCCGACTCGCTGTTCTTCCTGGAGCCGGTGCTCGCCGATGCGACCATCGCGCAGAACGACCAGAGCCGCTTGCTCGAAACGTTCGTCACGAACCCGGCGGCCGACGAGGTCGACGTGGTGGTCCAGAACGTCAGCCTGTCGGAGCTGACCGAGACGCCGTTCAAGGCCACGGTCGCCTTCCAGAAGATCTACTACCCGCCCGGCACGCGGCGCGAACGGAACCGCGAGTCGTTCGTGGCGCAGCTGCACGTGACGCTGCGCGACCGTGTGCCGAACGAGTTCGTGCGAGTGAATCCCCTGGGCCTGCAGGTGGCCTACTACCGCGTCGACCAGGCGTTCGAGGAGCCCTCCCGATGATCGCCAACGCAGCGTTTCTGGCGGCCATCACCGTGTTCCTGCTGCTGGCGTGGCTCGCCGGCGAGCTGCAGTTCCTCGCGCCCTACAAGGCGGTGCTGTTTCGCGAGCACGGGACGCTGATTGCCGGTGTCGTGCTCGTGCTCTTCGCCAATCTCTGCGCCCTGTACTACACCGTGGCACGCGGGCTGTTCCTGCGAGAGACCGGCCGGAAGCTGCGGCACCTTGATCGTCAGCTCGGCTCCGACGATACGGCGCTCGAAGACTTGCGGCCGTTCCTGAATCCCTAGGAGTTCCTCCCATGTCTCGTGAGATCGATCCTCGCGCCCTCGAGCGCGAGCAGGCGGAGCCTACCCGTGGCGGGCGCGGCGGGGCCTCGCCCCTCGACGGAGAGGCGACCGCGACCGGCCTTGACCCCCTGACCGTGGAGCTCGACCTGCCCCGGGGGCCGAGCCGCGAGCGGGTGCACGCGCTCGGCCGCGACTACTGGCTGTCCGGTCGCGACGTCGAGACACTGGCCGCCGTTGGTGCGTTCCGCGTCGTGCCCTCCCACACGCTTCACCCGGCACCCGCGCGCACACCCAGCCGGCCCGCCCGGGCCATCGAGCGGCTTCGGGACGACGGCCTCGTGCAGACCACCCCGTACATCGTCGGCCGCACCCGTACGACGCTCGTCACGCTCACCGATCAAGGCCGGGCCCTGCTGGAGCGGCACCAGCGCCCGGAAGGCCGACAGGCGTACTACGCCGGGATCAACAAGCCCCGCGAGTTGGCCCACGATGCCCGCGTCCACGAGGCGTATCAGAAGGCGGCGGCTCGCGTGACGGACCGAGGCGCGCGCGTGCGCCGCGTCGTCCTGGAGGAGGAACTGAAGCGCGACTACCAGCGCTTCCTGCATGCGCGGCCTCGGCGGTCGCGTGACGACGATGGCCGCCCCACGCAGGACGTGGAGGCCATCACCGCGTGGGCCCGTGAGCACCAGCTGCCCTGCGAGGACGGACACGTCGCATTCCCTGACGTCCGGCTGGAAATCGAGGAGCACGACGGCCGGTGGACCGTGGAAGACCTCGAGGTGATGACCCCCCACTATCGGGGCGCTCATGCCGCCGGCAAGGTGCGCGCTGGCTTCACGCGATTCGGGGCTGTCGGGGCTCGTTTGGGCGGCTCCGGCGGTCGGGGGCGAGGGGGGCGCGGCAGAGACCCCCGGCTCGCCGAGGAGATGTTGTCGTGACCATGACGACGGAGCACCGCGTCCAGGCCGTGGTGGCGTCCGGGTTCTCGGCGCGTCACGCGCCCTTTCTGGTCGACGTGCTGCTGCACGCCGGCGTCTGTGTACCGCGGCAGTATTGCGCGCGCGTGGGTGTCAATCGCGGCAAGGATCAGCACAGCTTCTTTGCCCGCCTGGAGGCGCGGGGCGTGGCGACCCGGTATACCACGCACCGGCGGGGCGTCATCTACCACGTCCACCACAAGGCGCTCTATCGCGCGATCGGAGAACCCGAGAGTCGGTTCCGCAAACCGGTGGCGCTCGCGCGTGCCATCGAACGGCTCATCGTGCTCGACGGCGTGCTCGCCGCACCGGACCTGCAATGGCTCGCGACGGCGGGGGAGAAGACGGCGTACTTTACGCAGACGACGGGGCTGGCTGCGGACGCCTTGCCCCGTCTTCGGTTTGGCTCCGGCGCCTCAACGGTCGTGCGCGCCTTCCCCGATCGCCTGCCGATTGGCGTGTGTGGTGACGGATGGACGCACTGTCTGCTCTATGGCATCACGCAGGAAGCCCCCCTCGACTTCCGCGCTTTCCTGCATCGCCATCACGCACTGCTTCGGGCGTTGCCGGCGTGGGAGATCCGGCTGCTCGTGCCACCCCACCTGGCGACCTCGGCCGCCCGCTACGAAGCCGCCGCCCGGGAGGAACTCCAGCGCCCCCTCAGGCTCGACGCGATCTGGGAGCTGCATACCTACTTCGCGGAGCGCCAGCGCGTCGAGCAGGGCCAGGCGCCTGTCGATCCGGTCGCCTTCGCCCGCGCCCGCGATCAATTTCGCGCGCCGCGCTTCTTTGCGCTCTATCGGTCATGGCAGGCGCAGGGGGATGCGGTGCTCGACGCCCAGGCGTCGTCCGTGTTGGCCGACACGGTGGAGCGCGGCCGCGGCCGGGTCACCAGTCACGTCATGCCACACAAGTATTTGCACCTGGCCACGCTGGTAGGGACCGCATGAGACGCCCGCACGGTGAACCAGAAGGTGAACGGGGCGTGGGGAGGGATGTTCACCTCGGCCACGCGCGCTCAGGCCTATCCGCCGTCGAGGCCGCGTTCATCTCAGCGCCCGTATGTCGTTGGGCGTCAACACGTTCAATGGCATGCGCACCTTACAGCGTGAGCACCATCAGTGAGGACCAGCCAGACCAGGAAGTGAATCGGGGGTGTGAGCGACCCCCGCCCTGCGCGCGCGACTCGCCGTCGCCCGCGACCCCGGGGTCGCTCACACCCCCGCTGGACGGGACCAAGTGCCGGTCCCGCGATGACAAAGGAGACGGACCATGCCTGTGATCAAAGCTCGCACTCGCGGAAAGCAACTCGTGAAATACCGGACGCGCCTCTTTGCGGAGAACACCGAAACCCTGCACGCGTACGCGCGCTTCCTCGGCGAGTCGACCGAGTACGTCCTCAATCAGGTGATCGACACCGTGCTCGCGCGCGACAAAGAGTTCCTGCGGTGGCGGGCCACCCATCCGGAGTCGTGCCTGCCTGCCACGAGCCGCCGCCGTCGACCCGCGCGGGCGACCGTGGCGCGTCTGGCGGGCCGCCCCGAGACGGCTCCGGCGGCGGTGCACGCATAGCGACAGGACGAGACCACCGCGATGCTCCGCCTACTCGTCGACGCGCGACAACTCCTGACCCTCGCTGTGGCCGCCGGGGTGGGCCTGTGGGGGCTGGCGGAGTGGCCCTTCGCGGACACCAACCCGTTCCTGGTGTTGGTCCACGCGCAGGCCCCGCGCGTGGCCATCGGTCTCCGCTACGGCTACGCCACGCTGTGGTTCACAACGCCGTTCCTCGCGGCGTCGTTCCTCGCGTCCCTCGCGGCCATCGTCCTGGTCCGGCGCACGCCGCAGGCGCAGTACCGACCCTTGCCACCGTATCCGTCACCAGAGACAAGGGCTAAACCGTCGCTTGTCCTGGGGGAGATCCATCACCAGATGCTGCCCGGCCGGGCGGCCGACCCGCAGTGGCTCACGATTCCCCAGCGGGGCCTGTACACCGGCATCATGGTGCTCGGCGCCGTGGGCACCGGCAAGACCTCCGCGTGCATGTATCCCTACGTCGATCAGCTCCTCAGGTGGCAGAGCCAGGACCAGGAGCGCAAGATCGCCGGGCTCGTGCTCGAGGTGAAGGGCGACTTCTGCGGCCAGGTGCGGGGCATGCTGCAGCGCGCGGGTCGCGCCGACGACTACGTGGAGATCGGCCTCGATTCGGGTATCTGCTACAACCCGCTCCAGAACGACCTCGACCCCTACGCCGTGGCCTACGCCATCGCCACGCTGCTCAACAATCTCTTCGGCAAGTCCAAGGAGCCGTTCTGGCAGATGGCGTATACGGACCTGCTCAAGTTCGTGATCCTGCTGCAGCGGATCACGGTGGGCTACACGACGTTCTCGCAGGTCTACCGCTACGTGCTTGAAGACCGGCTGATCGACGAGGACATCCTGAAGCTCAAGGGGGCGCTCGACGCGCCGCCCACGGTGCTTCGGATGCGCGAGGCCGACTTCAAGGCCCTGCCAACGCTCACACCGTGGAAGCACTGGCACGTCGAAGACGAGGCGCATGTGGCGCATCCTTACGAAGCCGAACTCGAAGCCCACTTGGATGCACGCGGCGTGCACTACGTCGTGCAGCCCGCCCAAGGCACAGCCTGGACCGCCCGGAAGCAGCAGTTGGAGGCCGTCGAGCGCTGGTACCGCCACGGGTGGATGAAGCTCGACGGTCGTCTCCGTTCGTCCATCGTCGAAGGCGTCGTCGTGTTCCTGTCGCTGTTCGACGACAACCCCGCGGTGCATCGCACCTTCTGCCCGCCGCGCTCGGCCTACACGGAGGAGCCCAAGCCCGGTGACCCGCGACCGTTGCCGGCGCTGCCGACCTTGCTGGAATCTGGCCACGTCTTGGCCCTGAACTTCCCCGTGGGCATGAACCCAGGACTGGCCCGCATCCTGGGCGTGATGCTGAAGCTCGACTTCCAGCGGGCAATTCTGCAGCGCATCCCCCAGATCGCGGCGCACCCCAAGCGCTCGTGGCGCGACATCCTGTTCGTCTGCGACGAGTACCACGCGTTCGCCACGGTGGGGGAGACGGACCCGACCGGAGACGAGCGCACGTTCGCGCTCTCGCGTCAGGCGCGCCTGATGCCGATCGTGGCCACACAGAGCATCAGCTCCCTGCGCTCCGCCCTGCCTGGGGACGAGAGCTGGCGGACGCTACTGCAGTGCTTCCGGACGAAGGTCTTCCTGGCGACCAGCGACGAGTTCACGGCCCGGACCGCCGCCGAACTCTGTGGAAAGCGCGACCGCTTGAAAGCGCACTACAGCATTTCGGAGTCCGGCCGCGATTCGCACATCTCGCTGCTGACGGGCCGGGCGACGGCGGGAAAGCAGTCGCTCAGCGCCAGCAAGAGTTATGCGCCACACAACGACTACACCTTTGCCCCGCGCGTATTCACCGAGCTGCAGAACGCGCAGGCTGTCGCCTTGCCCTATGACGGCGTTAATCCGTTGCCACCGCAGTACTGCTACCTGAAACCCCACTACCTCGATCCCCAGGTCAGCTACTTCGACCATCTCGCCCGAGGCCAGCTATGAGCAGTCTTGACCGCATCCTGCCCTTCCTTCGGCCAATCGAAGACCTACTGGCGGACCCCGACATCACGGAGGTCATGGTAAACGCCGGGGGACGGCATGTGTTCGTGGAACGTGCGGGGCGTCTTCAGGCTGTCACCGATCGCGTCCTGGAACCACGCAACCTGACGGTCGCAATCAAGAACATCGCCCGGGCCTGCGGTGACGAGATCTCCGTGCTTCAGCCCATCCTCGACGCGCGGCTCGAGGACGGCTCCCGCGTGGCCGCAATGTTCCCGCCCTGCTCGGTAGATGGACCGACGCTCACGGTGCGGAAGTTCGGTCGGCGCTACACGCTCGCCGACCTAGTGACGGGTGGCATGCTTTCCCAAGAGCAGGCCGGCGTTCTTCAGAAGGGCGTCCTTGATGGGCGCAACATCTTGATTTCCGGAGGCACTGGGACCGGGAAGACGACGCTGCTCAATGCGATCGCGGCCACCATTCAGCCTGAGGACAGGGTCGTGCTCATCGAAGAGACGTCCGAGATTCGGCTCGAGCTCCCGAACGTTGTGCGCTTCGAGGCGCGCCGCGCGGTAGCACCGCTCGGACAGGAGGCGCCTACTCCAGCTGTCGCAATAGCCGAGCTGCTGCGCGCGACTCTCCGCCATCGCCCCGATCGAGTCATCCTAGGCGAAGTCCGAGGTGGCGAAGCGTTTGACCTGCTACAGGCACTAAACACGGGCCACCGAGGGAGCCTTTCGACGATCCACGCAAACTCAGCAACGCAAGCGTTGATACGTCTGGCGCATTGTGTGCTCGTGGCGAACTCCGGCCTTCCGCTGGAGGCGATCAGGCCGGCGGTCGCCTCGGCAATTGATCTCGTTGCGCATGTCGAGCGGCGAGGCGGTCGTCGATCCGTGGTTGAAGTTCAGTCCACCGATGACTCGGACAGGCCGTGATGAGGCAAGGTGATGGTCGTGCCTGGAGCCTACACGGGAACGTCGAGTTGTGACGTCGGTCGAGAGCTCGTGACTAGAAATGTCGTCGGGGCAGACCAGACGAGCCACACGACCGCTCAACTAGGGGTCCGGTCGAAGATGTCAAGGTGATGGAGCATTGTTCCCGCCTTGGCGGCAGCCATGACCCCACGGAAGTGCGTGTGATGAAAGACCGAGCCGAGGGCTGAGAAGCGGCTCGTCCGCGTCGCTCTGGCGATCGGATCCTTGGGCTTGTCTTTCGGCAGGAACTCGCCCAAGCGGTTCGATGTCATGAAGTAGCCCAGCCAAGCGAGCTGGTAGACGTTGTCTGACTCCCTATCCATCAACTCCTGGTACCACTCGCCTATATGTGTGCCTATCGTTCTCTTGGTCGCCACCGTCGGGCGAGACCTCAGGAGCGCCTCCACAATGGCCAGGACTTTCGGCATCACCTTGGCGCGAAGTGTCGGGAGCATTAGCAGGAGGCTCAACGCCTGATCGATCTCCCGAGGCTTCAAAGCCAACCGGAGCGCCCGCTTCTTGTCGACCAGATCGGCAAGGAAGCGATCGATCACGCCGGTTCCGGGATTCGCGCGGTCGATCGTGACGACGGACAAGTAGACCTCTCGAAACGTGCGGTACGTATAGCGCCCCTTGGGATGGGGATTCGCGGCGTGGTACTGGGACACCCAGGGCCGAAACAGTCCATCAGGCAGCACTCGCGGTTCGGTCTTGTCTTCGTTCAGTTCGAGCCTGAACGCCCGAAGCGACGCCTGCAAGAGCTTGAGTGCCGTTCTCCCATCCTCTGACCTCTTTGTGAGCAGTCTGTAGTCGTCCTTGAACCTGACCACCAATACGCGGGACGCCAGTCCGTCCTTCCTCAATGCCTTGGAGAAGAGACTGTCGACACCGGCCAAGACCAGCTCGGCCACCAGATCTGAAACGGCTGGGCCAATTGGGATTCCATTCGTGCAGCCGTCATTCGCGTTCTGAAAGAGTTTGTCGAGTCGGTTGCCTACCAGGTTGAAGTCATAGCGTCGCTTTCGAGCCGTTCGCTTTCCGTGGAGGGCCCAAGAAATGCTGTGTGTGTAGATCGACGGATAGCAGTTCTTGACATCGGCCGTGAACAGGCAGCGGTAACGAAACGCTTCGGCCGCGAGGTCGCGCTCTGCCATCTCGATCCACTCGTAGATCATGCGCCCCGCTCGAAGCGGCCCTACCGTCCCGGGCGCTCGCCGATCAACGGGAATCGGGAAGCTGTACGACAGGACGCAGGTGTCCGTCGGGAACAGAGTCTTGACGATGGCCTTCCAGTTCCTCGCGACCAGAATCGCGATGTCGGTATGAACGTCTGGGTTGACGACTCCGAACGTGCGGTCGGTCCAGTCACTCTTCGGGAACTGGATGGGCAGCAGCTCCCTCACCGGAACCGAGTAGCCCTTCTTGGTATGGGGGACCAGAGGAGTGCCGAATGCCCGATGCTTCGTGACCGCGAAGCACGGAGGCAGGACGTACGACTCAGGGTAGTACCCGACCGTCTGTAGCCAGTCGTAGACCTCGCGCGGTTTGAGCTTCCTGGCAAGCGCGGCGGTTTGGCGGAAGTGACGGCCCGGTCTAGTAGGCATCAGATCGCCCCGGTTGGTCTGAGGTCGCCGAGGAACTCTGAGGTTGGCTCGACGCCGCTGATGAACAGCCTGTCGCGGGCCCTGGTGCAGGCCACGTAGAGCAGGTGTCGCTCAGTGTCGTACACCTCCTGAAGGTCGCCGTCGTCGCCGACGCTCTCGATACGCGATTGCAGGGGAACGACTTCGTCGTCGCACGCCATGACGGCTACGGCGCGGAACTCGAGCCCCTTCGCTAGGTGCATCGTGGCGACGCTCGTCTCGCCTTGCCGGACGTCGACGCGATCATCCAGGAGGCGCGGCGAGAGCCCGGCCGCCGTCACGGCGGCGGTGGCGCGGGCTGACTGCTCCGAAGACCGAACGAAGACGGCGAGTTCGTGCGGCTTCAGGCCACCGTCAACCAGCGACCGCAGCCACTCCCCGACACCGGCTCGCTCCAGGGTCTCCGTCGCGAATGTTCGGATGTCGGGCGGCGGGCCGTTGAAGACTGACAGGGTGTGCCGGCGATCTTCTCGATTGCCATCGACGTCAGCGATCTCCGAGCCGAGAAGGCGATCGGCCTGTTCTCGGATCTGGTGCGATGTCCGGTAGTTGACGCGGAGGGACTTCGACCGCCCGCGGATGTCCACGCCGAGGGCCTTCCAAGAGAATGGCTGCTGGAAGATCCGCTGGCCTGTGTCCCCGGAGAAGAACAGGCCGTTCGGGCGGCCGGCGCCCAGTGCCGCAAGGAACCGGAGCTGCGCGATGCTGACGTCCTGCGCTTCGTCGATGACCGATGCATCGTATGCGGGCGTGATGCGCCCGACCTGGGCGTCCGCGAGGCCTTGGAACATCGCGGACTCGGTGAGCAGGCCGCGCGACTTCAATCCCGCCCGGACTCTCTCAAAGACCTTCCACAAGATCGTGCGGCCTGATTCAGGGAGGCGAGTGCGACGACCGAGGCGCTGAACGTCCCGATAGTCCTCCCAGCTTTCTAGCTGCCAGGCGTCGACCACGTGCTCCCATTCGTCCCGCAGGAACGACGCGGAGAACCTGTGACCCTCAGTCGTCGACGCCGCTTCCTGGAGCAGCGTCTCGATATCCGCACTAGATGCCAGGCGCACCGGCCCGAGCTGTGCTTGGTGCAGCCGGAGGCCCAAAGCGCGCATCGCGAAGACCTCGAGCCTCTCCGCCACGCGCGGTTCAGCACCGATCAATCGCTTCACGTTGGCGCGGAGTGCGTGCGCCAGCGGGTCGGAGAACGTCGCGAGAAGGATTCGGGCGTCAGGACGGCTCCGGGCCATATGCACAGCCCTGTGGATCGCGACGACCGTCTTTCCGGTACCCGCTGACCCTGATACGCGGGCCGGGCCGGTGTAGTCCCGCGTCACCAGTTGGCGCTGCTCGGGATGCAGGAATACGGCCCACTTGTCCCAGGGGGCATCGAGCGCCTGCTCCAGTTCGGCGACGCTCGTCACCACGCGGAAGCGCCGCTGGGCATCCGGATGGGTGAAGGGATCGGCCGGCACGCCAGAAGGCGGCGCCTCCGGTTTCAGCGGCCGAGGCGCACCCCCGGTTGCGAGTTCCAGAATCGCTTCGGCGGCTTCGGCGGGAAGGTGCTGGGCGAGCGCGAGCAGCCCGTCTTCGTCCGCCTGTCGGACATCGTCGAGCCATTCTGATGGCACGCCGAATTCCAGGAGTTGGCGGTCGGACGTTCCGGCGAGCGGCCGTGCCGCTGGCTTCGGTGATGTCACGGCGGGCACGTACGCCGGGACTACGATCTCGCGTACCGACTCCCGCAGCTCAATGATCTGCGCCGCCCCCGTACTGGGATGAGTCTCGAGCTTTCTGCGCTCCGCCCACGCGTATGCGCGGTCGTGGTGATCCACGTAGCACAGAAGCAGACTGCGGTCGGTGCGATGCACGATGAGCCGAATGTCGGCGCTCACCCGGACGGACCAGAAACGCTTGTCCCTGGCCTTGTCCAGCCTGTGAAAACTCAAGCCAGGGGCCGACGCGTCCATCTGCAGATCGAACGCTGTCGTCTTGACGGCCTTCTGCTCATCACCTGTCAGCCGCGCTAGGCTGTCGGTGAAGGTGTCCGCGATGAGGAACGTGCTCATTCGACGCGGAACACTTTCATCACCTCGTCGCCGAGGTGATTGATGACCTTCACCGCGATCCGGCCGCTCTTAGGCATCGGGAATGGCCGCGAAATGTCGCTGTTGAGCGTCGCCCAGACGTCCGCATCGATCTCGGCCTTGAGAGTCGTCTTCAGGGCACCGTACGGGTCGTTCTGGCCCAGGAAGTAGGCGTGGCGGACGAAGAAGCTCTCTTCGTTGTAGTCCGTGTCGATGAACCAGCAGGCGATACCCTCGGCACCGTCGCTGCGCACCTCGCCGGTGGTCGGGTCGAAGACGTCCACGCCCTTGACATGTACGCGGAGCGAGCCGTCGTCCACGTGTAGCACGTCGATGTCCGGTTCGCCGAACACGACGAACAGATTCCCCTTGCCGGTAGCCTTCAGGTCGCCGCCCATGTGGAGGTCGGCGTTCATCCGTGCCTTGAGGACAGGGATGCGCCCGAGCTTGGTGAACTCGCTCGCGTGGGCCTCGTAGTTAAAGGCGCAGGCAATGAGAACGTCAAATCCGGCGTCACCAGCCTCTCGGGCGGAGGCCACGAGATCGGGCCGGGAGACGGTGCCGAACTCGGGACCGATGAAGATGGCCGCGCGTTTCTCGGCGTCACCTTCGCGGAATCGGCCCTCGGCGCAGACCATATCGCCCGGCCACGGAGTCAGAGAGGTGAACGTGATGCGATCCTGCTTGTGCGCCTGCTGCACCCCAGCCGCCTTCAGGTTGTCGAGGATCATCTGCTCGAACGTCTGGCCGTACGGCGGCCCGCTCTCGTTGACCCGTAGTGGATCGATCAACTCGTCATTCTCGTCCACGCCGAGGGTACGGTGAGGGCTGAGGCTTTCGACGGTGAATGGACCCGCCACGCGAACCGTCTTGGCGTCCACGTACGGCTTGTCGTACAGGAACTCAAACTCGGCCTTGGCGGCGATGGACTTGTCGATCTCCTGCTGCCGAACGATACGGGCTTGCCACCAGTCGGCGTGCAACTGCTTCGCCGCGTCCGGCCACCGGGCATCGACCTCTCGCGGAATCTCCCACTCCTGCCAAGCCTTCTTGAGCGTGGCGTTTAACCTCTCGCGCAACGGTTCCAGCGTCGCCTGCCACTGGTCCCAGATGACATCGATCTCCGCGTTGTTAGCGATGGCTCTGAGGGTGATGTGCGGCACGCGCTCATAGACGAACCCGTGTCGGATGTATCCGTGGACAGGCTGCGAACTGGGCGCGGTGCGCGTGACCTCAGCTTCCTTGAGCTGGCCGTCGCGGGAGTCGGCCAGCAGGTAAAAGGAATAACGCGCGCCCATGACGCGGGCACGGGTCAGCGCCAGCGCCACGCGCGAGGTGTCAATCGTGATCCAGCGGCGCCCCCACTGTTCCGCAACAAAGGCTGTGGTGCCTGAGCCACAAGTGGGATCCAGGACAAGGTCACCAGGATCCGTAGTCATCAGCACGCAACGCTGCACGATCGTCGGACTTGTTTGAACGACGAAGATCTTCTTGTCGGCAAAGCCTGAAATACCGGTGTCCGTCCACAAGTCAACCAGCGGATAGACCGGGAAGTCATCCAGCAGCCGTCGGTATCTGGGTGTGCTTCCGACGAGCAACACCCGGCTTGCGTAGTCAAGCCGCCTTATTCCGGTTTCGGTTGTCTTCCACCTTAAGCTTGCGGAGGGAAGTGCGAATTCCTTCCCCTGGGTCTTAAACACATACTTGGTCGTCGTCGCAAACCCTGTGGAAGTCAAGTCGGCGTGGGCGAGAAGGCGCCATCCGTCCTGCAGGACAACTTCGTCTTTCATGCGTGGTCGAACTAGAGCGGCATCTGGACTTTGGACAAACGTGAACTGCGTTGCTCCTTCCTCGCCGGGATTCTTCTTGTTGAACAGACGGCGGTACTTGGCGTTCGGTCGGCTTCTGAAATACCACAGCAAGTGATCTGTAGAGCCCGCGAGGAAGTCCGACGACAGGCCGGAGGTCGTCTTGTAGTCGATCGTGGGACCCGCGTTGTCCTCGCCGAATACCTCATCCATCATGGCGCGCACGCGATGCACATTCTCGTCGCCGATCTGGACAAATATCGATCCAGAGTCTGAGAGGAGGTCACGCGCGACTGTGAGCCGGTCACGAAGGTAGGTCAGGTAGCTGTGTATGCCGTCTCGCCACGTATCGCGAAAGGCTTTGACCTGCTCCGGTTCGCGGGTTATGTGGTCATGCTTGCCGTCCTTGACATCACGGCTGGTCGTAGACCACTGGAAATTGCTGTTAAACCTGATGCCATATGGCGGGTCAAGGTAAATGCACTGCACCTTGCCGCGAAGGCCCTCGCGCTCAGCCAGACTGGCCATGACCTGGAGGGAGTCCCCGAGGATCATGCGGTTGGTCCAGTTCTGGTCGTGCTGATAGAAATCAGTTCTCTCAGCGCCGTCTGGCACACCGTTAAAGTCGGCGAAGAGATCGATCTGCGCGCCTGACTCCTCGCCCTTCGCCCCCTTCGAAATCCGAAGAAGGTCGTCGATCAGTACTTTTGGGTGCACCTTCTCCTGGATGTAGAGCGGCGGCGCTTGGACGACGAGGTCGCTCCAGTCCTGATAGTCTTTTCCACGCCATACGAGCTGCGGGTCGAGATCCGTGTTTCGGGGATACCGTATTTCCTTGCGCGCGATGTGCTCGGCCTCGAGCACAGACTGGTGCTCGGCGGTCGGAATGTTGACGCGCTTGTCGTCGGTGTGCCGGAGGGCCTCGACGTTCTTGAGGGACTTCGGACGCTTGGCCACGTCAGCCCACCTTCTCGACGGCGGGTGCCCGATCGGCCAGCACCCTATTGAACTCCTCGGCGACCTTGGCCTCGAAGTCGGACTCCATCTGGTACACGTCCGCAAGCTCGGCGAATGCCCATCGCCCGAATGTCCCCAGGTTGTTCACACCAGGCACCCAGTAGGTCTCCATCGTCAACTTCTTGTCCTTCGCGTCTTCGCGGCGATAGCCCTTGGTCTCGATGACGAGGCGGAGCAGGTCGTTGGGACCGCGGCCGTCGTCAACGAGCACGATGAAGTCCGGCCGATAGCGGCGGATTTCCGAACCGTAGCGGTAGGGCACCTCGAACCCGAGGTTGTGGTTCTTCGTGTAGGCCACAACCCGAGGGTGCCCCTCGACGACGCGACAGAGCTCCGCTTCCCACTGGCTGTCGAGGATCACCCAGTTCACGTGGTTCTTCTGCGGCGGACCACTCGTATCCCAGCGATCGGGCTTGGACGTCGGGAATCGAACGTGAGCCGTCGACCCCTCGGGATTGTACGGGTCGAGCAGCGCCTTGATCGGCCGTTGTCCCTGGAGTGCCATCGTGATGCCGGCGGTGATCCGGTTGCAGGCAGCGTCGGCAAGATCCTCGTAGAGCAGAAGGGCGGGGTACGTTCCGCCCTTGCACACAAGACTGGTGTCGAGCCACTGCTTCGTGATCCGCTTCAATTGACCGAACAGATGGAGCTTGGGCTCCTCGCCAGGGTCGCGCCATTCCTTGTAGAGCAGGCGCTTCGTGAGGTGGAACAGGAGCGTCGATGGCCGGACGTCCTCGAGGTGCTCAACCGTCAGCTCCGCGGCCTCGCCGATGATGCCCTGGTTGCGCGTCCGGGTGGGGCCAACGAGATCCGGCGTCAGCTCCATCACGGAATCCGGTGTGAAGGTGGCAGTCAGCCTCTCGGTTGGAAGCTCGACTCGGTATCCCTCGACGCGCGGGAACCGGATCTCGAGGTGGTCCCGCTCCGGTCGAACGGCCCTCACCTGCACTGTTTCCCTGGGCGGGGTGGGAGGCGCCACGACGGGCTTGGCCGTGAAGTCGAACGGCACGCCAAAGATGTCTGCGTACTCGGCATCGAACAGGCCGTCCTCGTTCAGTTCGTAGGACTGGCGGCGGAGCGCGCGGCCTATGACCTGCTCGCACAGCAGCTGCGTCCCGAAGGCACGGATGCCAAGAATGTGCGTCACGTTGTTGGCGTCCCAGCCCTCCGTCAGCATGGACACCGACACGACGCACCGGATGCCGGCACCAAGCTGACCAGCCTTGCCGACGGTGTTCATCACCTCGCGGAGCAGTTCCTGATCGGTGATGCTTTCGGCCGCACGAGCGTCGCCGGTGCGCTCCACCATCTCGCGACGGAATCGCTCGATCTCGTCGGCCGCCATGGCGCGGAACCTGTCGTCGAGTGCTTCGCCGGACTCCAGCTCCTCAGAATCGATCAACAACGTGTGCGGGCGCGCCAGCGGATTGCCAGTCGTCTCGTCGAAGTTACGGAAGAGCGCCAGCCGGCCATGTTCCAGGGTTGACGTGCCATCCTCGTTCTGACGATAGAAGCCGGAGATGTAGTCGTACACCAGCTTCGAGATCGCCGTGTTCTGGCAAACCACGATGAAACACGGCGGGACCGAGATGCCGCGCTGCTGCCACAGCTCAAACGTTCGCTTGTAGTGGCCGTACAGGGCCTCGAGCGCGGTCTGCAACTTGTTCGGCAGTTTCAGCGGGTCGAGGTCGCCACCAGCGCCCCGGCCCTTCTTCGGCATGTCCTTGCGGATGTGTTCCCAGAGGTCGCGGTAGACCGGCATCTCGTCGCCGGGGATGTTCTCGGCGACGGGTACGCGGGGCAGCTTGACGATGCCGCACTCGATCGCGTCCATGAGCGAGAAATCGCTCATCGTCCACGGGAACAGGGTGCCCTCGGCGTAGCCCGA